>CAZMXO010000022.1:0-13598 GCA_964570265.1 uncultured bacterium | reverse complement strand
AACTAAAAGCATATGCAACTATTATTTTTGACGATTCTTTTGTTGTGAGAGATTTGAAAATTATTGATGGGAGAAAGGGATTGTTTGTAGCAATGCCCTCTCGTCAGGTAAGAGAGGCATGTTCCAACTGTTATCATCGCAATGCTCTCAGAAGTAAGTTTTGTAACCAGTGCGGCAAGGCTTTAGAATTCCAGAGTGTTCCGAGGAGAGAAGGGGAGGATAGAGTAGATGAGCATAGAGATGTGGCGCATCCAATAACCTCGGAAGCAAGAGATTATCTACAAAAAAAGGTATTAGAAGTTTATGAGGCAGAAAGAGCAGCACTGCCAGAAATTAAACCTGAGATTAAACCTGAGATTAAACCTGTGGTTGAACCGCCTATAGCCGTTGAGTCCGGTGCTGAACAATCTGAAGTTGCTTCTGAGCAGCCAATAGAGATAGAACCTAATGCTGATCAAGCAGAGAAAACCGAATAAAAAATTAATAATAGTAATTTAATTGCCCGGTAGTGTAATGGTAACACATCAGTTTTTGGTACTGAGGTTCAAGGTTCGAGTCCTTGCTGGGCAACATGTAGAATATCGCGGGGTGGAGCAGTCTGGTAGCTCGTTGGGCTCATAACCCAAAGGTCATAGGTTCAAATCCTATCCCCGCTACCAAGTTAGGAAAAAGGTTCAGAAATGAAGCCCATCGTATTAGCAATAAGCATATGTGATGATATTATTAGAGATGAAGTTAGCAGAAAAATGTCATTGATAGGGCTTTTTAATCGTATACAGTCCTCGTCATTTCCTGCAACCCATTCTTCTTTACATGTGTACGTGAGTTTAACAAACGGACATAAAAAATATAAAGGAGAATTGCGTTTCGTAAATGAGAGCGATAATAATATAATTTTCAAAACAAATGGTGATGTTCCATTGCAAAACCCACTTCAAACTCTTGAATTAAATTTTAGTGTTAGAAATTTAAAATTTGATAAACCTGGAAAATACGATGTGCAATTCTACTGTGACGGGACACTTGTCGGAAGCAGGGGATTTATAGTTAGCGCATCCACATCAACCTCAGAGATAAAAGAATAGTGAAAAAGTACAGTGAAAAAGTGATGGAGCATTTCAAAAATCCACGAAATGTAGGTGAAATAAAAAATCCGGATGGCGTTGGACACGTAGGGAATCCTGTTTGTGGGGATATTATGGAGATGTATATTAAGGTAGAAAATAATATTATTGTAGATGCTAAATTTAAAACCTTTGGCTGCGGCGCAGCTATAGCTACAAGCAGCATGGTTACTGAACTAGTTAAAGGGAAAACCATAGACGAAGCGCTTAAGATATCAAATCAAGCAGTAGTAGAAGCTTTGGGTGGGCTTCCACATATAAAGATGCATTGTTCGGTTTTGGCAGAGGAGGCACTCAAGTCAGCAATTAATGACTATCTGGCAAAATCTAAAAAGAAGTGAAGTGTATCGTTAATTTAAGCCTGACTATGTTCAACGGTGAGTATTCTTGTACTTCTTTAATCTTTCAACATATTTATAGGGTATTTTAACACTTCCCATTAAAATTTTGTTTTTAGCCTCTCCGTGACAATCAGATCCACCTGTAACCAAAAGCTCGTAGTCTTTTGCCAGTTTTTTATAATGCTCAGCAGTTTCCTTAGACTGATGATTATAAAATGCCTCTATACCGCATAATCCTTTTTTTATGAGGTCTATTATAATATCGTCCCTGTGCAGTATCATTGGATGTGCAATTATAGAGATACCTCCCATACGATGTATTAATGAAATAGTTTCATCTGAGCTCAATTTATATCTTGAAACATAACATGCTTTTTTATCTCCTATATGCTTATTAAAAGCTTCTGCAATAGATTTTACGTATCCCTTCTTTTTCATAACTTGCGCAAGGTGAAGTCTTCCTATTATCCCTCCTTTTGCCAGTTCTAAGACCTCCTCAAATTTTATATTTATTCCAAATTGAGCTAATTTAGATATCATTTTCTTCATTCGGATAACTCTTTGTGTAGACAGGTTTTTGAGTGTGTCTTGTAAAGTTTTATTTTCCCAATCTATAAATAGTCCCAGAATATGCACTTCTATGCCTCTCTCATCTGTAGCTAATTCTACTCCGGGAATAACTTCAACATTCATATCCTTGCCAGCCTGGATTGTTTCAGGAATGCCTTGAACAGTATCATGATCCGTTATTGCTATTGCGTGTATGCCTTTTTTGATTGCTTCCTGCACCACTCTTCTCGGCGAAAAGGTTCCGTCTGAGGCAGTAGTGTGAATATGCAAATCAGCGCATTTGCTCTTCATATTTCTCTATACTTTCTCTATCTGAGAGGACACCTATTTCCAGATGATATTCTTTTTTCTCCCCGGGCGCTATGAACGGGAGTGCGTTTGCTTCTCTTTCTTTTGTTCTGCCTCCCACTCTGCAATTTGCAGGCTCTATGCCCACCACGTATGTTCCTTCACCATTCATTTTCCACTCAACAAATCGTGGTAGCTCTCTCTTGAGATATTTAATGTAGAAACCGAATCCTTCTCCATTATCACATGTTTTATTTACAAGTCCTGCTGTCACAAATCCGTCCTTATCCTCAGCCATGTCAAGATAATATACTCGTTCCTTGAACCCGTGTGTTGGTTCGCTGAATTGATTATATTTTTTCTGCTCTATTTTCGCTTCATCATCTCTTGGAGAGACGTTATTTATTCGAGCGATTAGACTTGAACCTTCGTCAACTGCCGGATATCCTCCGTTAATGTGATACAGTATCATATGGGGGACATCTTCAAATCCTAAATTCTCCACCACGTCGTGAACAAACAATCTGTTTTCACCCAATCTTGCTGTAATTTCTCTAGTTAAACAGATATTTTCCCCAAAAACTTTAGCCTGTGTGATTTTCCCTTTTATCTTCATGACATAATCATCGTCTTTCCATTCAGATTGAGTGGAAACGTCAGTAGCCGGTATGTTTGATATTCTTCCATGCAGTCCCAGCTTTTCACCATTATCTACGCAAGGCATACCTACCTGAGTCAGTCCACATGTGACGAGCAATCCTCCATAAAAACTTCTCAGCCATTCAAATTCTTCCGGTTCATAATATGTCGGCGCTACATTACCTGTCTGCGATCTCCAGCACAAGGGCTTACCATTATACTGCGCAAAAGAGATATCCATACCCCTTGAGGGAAGAACTGTAAAAGAAAACCCCGAACCTGTTCTAATATCAGCGGCTTCCACATCCTTTTCTCTTCCTTCTAAAAGCGTATATCTTTTTATGCTGGCAACTTGCGAAATACTTCCAACTCTTTTTAACAATGTTTTTTTATCTATTTCTTTGCCATATAAGATAGCCATTTTCGCCCCCTATTATTCTATGTTCTTAAACCCTGCGGTTATATCGGCTATTTCTGCAAACTTGTTTTTAACCATATCTGTGCTTTGCCCCATTCTGTATGTATCCTTGTCAAGTCGACCATCCGGATTAAGCTCTCTCAATACATTATCTTGATTAAGATTAGGGTTTTTATGTGCGTATGGCCACAGCCGAAAAGAGCCTCCTGAAACCTCATCTATGAGATACACCTCTTCGTCAATAATGCCATATTCCAACTTGATATCTACTAACTGAACATCAAAATGTGCAAAAGCCGCTTCAAGATATCCAAAAGCCTGTTCATTAATTGTTTTCATCACAGAGTACTCAGAACCATTCTTCGCCTTTATAATATAGTCAATATAGGAATCATCAAGCATTGGATCATGTAATGGATCATCCTTATAGTGAAATTGTGTAACCACAGGATCATATCTTTGTCCCTCAACGGTATTGCTCCATTTCAGAATAGAGCCTGCGGCAACTCTTCTTGATACAACCTCAAGATTAATTTTTCTATCAAGTTTTCTTACAAGAGCTACTTTCTCTTCAGGGCTTGATATATAATGAGTTCTAACTCCTTTTCTATTAAGAAGTTCAAATGTATCTCTATTGGTTTTCCAGTCAACTAAAGCCTTGCCCTCAATTACATCATGTTTTACCCCATCACCTGCTGTTATATCATCTTTGAAGACCATATAAACTGTCTTTTTATCTTCGGGATTTCTATAGATTATCTTTGTCTTTCCTTCTGCTATTTTGTCCATGGATTCAAAATTAATTGACATGAGTCTCTCCTTATGATTTATTCAATCTGTTTTTTATATACCATTTAAATATCCGTTTTGCAATAGGAGCAGCCACTTTCCCTCCTTCTCCGCCATGTTCAATAATAACTACGAGAGCAATCTGTGGATTTTTTACAGGAGCAAAAGCAACAAACATAGCATGATCCCTAAATTTATACGGAATATTTCTGTATTTTCTAGTATGTTTCATTTTTACTACTTGAACCGTGCTTGTTTTGCCTGCAATTTCCAATCCCTTAACCTGTGCAAATTTACCGGTTCCTTTATCACTTACAACTTCACAAAGAGCCTTTTTAATCTCTTTTATTATCTTTCTGCTGCATGGCAGCTTGCCTATTCGCTCTGGCTGTGCCTGTAAAAGAATTCTGGGCTTATATATAGTTCCTCCGTTTGCTACTGCGCTAACAAAATTCACTAGCTGAAGCGGAGTTACCAAGAGATAGGACTGTCCTATTGATAAGAGCGCTGTATCTCCTGAATACCATGCCCTATTTTTTCTCCAGCTTTTATCCGGTATAAGCCCGTCTTTTTCTCCGGGAAGCTTTATGCCTGTAAGTTTGCCAAATCCGCATTCATCTGCAAAATCTGCAATCCTATTAACCCCCAATAACAGCCCCAGTCTATAAAAATAAACATCGCATGAATCCTTTATAGCATTACGCATATTCAGATATCCATGCCCTCCTCTATTCCAGCAATAGAATATACCTTTCCCAACTTTTAAGTGTCCTTTACACTCCAGTTCTTGAGAGCAAGTTACAACATGATATTTCAAGCCTGCTGCGGCTATCAGTATCTTAAATATTGAACCGGGAGCATATAAAGCAGAAATAGCTCTGTTAAGTAAAGGCGCATCCTTTTTGGCTAGAGCGTCTAAATCTGTTTGCAGAACAGGTGTATTGAAAATATCAGGGTCATAGGAAGGGCTGCTTGCCATTGCGAGTATATCTCCATTTTGAGGATTCATAACAATTATTGCCCCTGTCTTGTTCTTTAATAGTCGGCTTATAAATTTCTGCATATGCTTATCAATTGTAAGAATAACATTGCTGCCTCTTTCCGGTTTTTTCTCCATAAGTACTGCTACTTGTTCTCCTTTGGAATTAACCTCAATCTGTTTTGCCCCATCAGACCCCTTTAAAAAATCATTAGCTGCTTCCTCAACGCCTCCTTCTCCCTTAAATTCATTGTATTGAAATATATGATACTGTCTCTTTTCAAGCTCTCCCTTTCTAATTTGCCTAACATGTCCTGTTATATGCGCTGCACTTTCTCCCAATATATATTTTCGCCGAGGCTCTATCTGAATAAATATTCCTGGGAGAAGGGAACTTCTCTCTTCAATCAATATTACTTTCTCTAAACTAATATTTGATGCAAGTTTTATACCAGAGTACTCATTAGAGTTTAAATCGTAGAGTTTTCTCATTATAAAACTCTGTTTTATTTCAAGAATTTCGCTCAGTAATTTGGCTGTTGCATTTATGTCTTTTATCTCATTTGGGACTGCTAACACGTTAAAAGAACTGACATTTTCAACAAGGAGATTTTTATCTCTATCATATATACAGCCTCTTGGAGCGTTAAGATGAATCAAACGTATTCTGTTGGACATTGCTTTATCTTTGAACTGTTTTCCCTTTATGAGCTGCAGATACCATAGGCGAAAGATAATAACCAAAAACCCCACCAGTAATATCCAAGCAAGGCTTTTTATTCTTTTCTTTACGTTTGCAGTTTCTTTTTTATTGTATAACATGTTTTATAGATACTGTTATTACAAGACAAATTATGTGAAAGCGTTCGGGACGCAGAAGTAGGGGCACAAAATATTGTGCCCCTACAAATATACGCAATTATTTATGACGTTATGCATAGTTATGCTTCTCTAGAAATTGTTTAGCTGTAACTATTTTAACTTTTTGATAATTTTTTAATTTCAGCAGATGTTTGTCGCCGCTTACAACGTATTGCGCATGTCCATCCACCGCTAAAGAAATAAACTTATTGTCGGATGGGTCATCCCTAATAACATTTATTTGTGTACTCACATTAACAGGTTCAATGAAAGGAAGTATCTCCTGTTTTACAATATATTCTATTTCTTCTTTTGCAAGATTAAATTTCGGATATGATAGAACCTTAATATACTCTTCCATTATTTCTTTTGAAGCGAGCAGTACGATCCTTTTTTTCTGCCATAAGGAAACTATTTTATTTATTTCGCCTCCGAAAAGTAAGGCGGATACAACCACATTGGTGTCAATTACTACTCGCTCAGGTTCCACTTTTTCTTGTCCAAACAATTGCTTTTTCTATATCTTTTTCAGTCAT
Source organism: uncultured bacterium (assembly GCA_964570265.1). GTDB lineage: Bacteria > JAHJDO01 > JAHJDO01 > JAHJDO01 > JAHJDO01 > JAHJDO01. The sequence goes on along the minus strand of CAZMXO010000022.1, from coordinate 7,053 downwards.
TCCCAGAGATAGTATTTTTTTGCGAATATTTGGCAAATTTAATTCTTTAGCTGGGGTTATCTTGACAGGGATAAGAATAATCTTGTTAACCTTTGCCTCTGCCTCAAAATACCTGACATTACCAAAATTATCCATAATTTTTTTTGGCAATGTAATCTGATTCTTCACTGTTCTCTTGCATAACATATCTTTCACCTCCATCTGAACTATAACATACTATAAGAAATTTGTCAAATAAGTATTCCTTTTTTCCTTACAATTTCTTTTTTATTGTATAACATGTTTTATGGATTCTATCTCCCAATGCAAAAACATAATCAAAAACCTTGAAAAGAACAATGCTGACTATTACGTTGTATAGAATAACAACCACTGTGTTTTTTGCCAAGTATAACAATGTGTTCATATTTTGATTCAGTAAGATGGATGTTGAATATAATATTACTCTGTCCGCAAGACTAACTATCGCTATTATTAAAAATTTTACCAGTTTCTCATCGACAAACAATCTTCTTGATAAAAATTGTGTAACGAATGCATCAACTTGTTTGCAAATAAGCTGTATCCCAAAAATAGCGCCTGAAAATCCATCGGCAAAAATACCTCCAATTAATGCAACGCCTAATCCTTTGTATATCTTTTTATCTAAATTGGCATAGACTATCAGAATCAACAATAGATCCGGTTTTGCGCCAAAAATCTCTAATTTATCAAAAACCGATGTTTGAAAAACGATTGAAAATAGGGCTAGAAAGAGCCAGATAAGCAGTTTCATTATTTGTCTTTAATTACTGCAACTTTGTCCAGTGTTTGAATATTTGTGTAGGGAAGGACATATACAATCTGAAAAATATCATGCGATTTTTTATCTATTCTGAAAACTTCGCCAACTTTTATTCCTTCAGGATATATTCCACCTCCGCCAGAAGAATATACTTCATCTCCTATTTCCAGGTTCTTCTCCACACCAATATATTTTATAACGCAATACTCTTCTTTGCCTTGCATAACGCCTCTTGCGGAATTTTTACCAACAGACACACCTAGCTTGCAATTTGGATTTAGAATGGTTATAACCCTGGTTGAGTGCGCTCCTACATCTTGTGTTATTCCGACAATGCCTCGCGCTGTCATAACAGGCAAATTCTTCTCAATATTATCATTCCCCCCTTTGTCAATTATTACTGAATCATACAAACCTGTTATATCTCCTGCAATAATCTCTGCAAAAATAATCTGATAATTATATTTCTTCTTAATCTCTAAAAGTTCTCTTAATTTCTTATTCTCTGTATGTAAAGATCTTAATAGGCTTATTTCTATAGATAGGCTTTCAATCTCCTTTTCTAGAGCATTCTCTTGAGAACGCATTTCCCTTACAGAGAAAATAGCTCTCTTTAGATTTACGCCAGATTTATATGCAGAGTTCGTTAATTTCTGAAATGGATATAAGAGATTTAAAAATACCGATCTTACATTATCTTGTGAATAATTATGACTGACGGTAAGTATAATAATGCAGGCGCATAGAATAATAACAGGAACTAGAACACGTTTCATTATGTTCTGTATTCAGAGCGTATCAAAGCATCCTTATAAAAATCCAACTCTTCCAATATCTTGCCAGCGCCTCTTACGACAGCAGTTAAAGGATCTTCTGCTATATTAGTAGGAAGTCCAGTTTCTTTAATAAGTAATTTATCCAGCCCCCTAAGAAGCGCTCCGCCTCCTGCCAATATTATGCCCCTGTCAACCAGATCTGCTGATAACTCTGGCGGCGTTCTATCAAGAGTGGCTTTAACAGCTTCAACAATTGCAGCTACAGGCTCACTCAGTGCTTCTCTTATTTCCTCGGACGACACTGATACAGTCTTTGGTAATCCTGCAATCAAATCTCTTCCTTTTACCTGTATTTTTTCTTCTTTTTCTGCTGGAAACGCTGAGCCTATTTTTATTTTTATATCCTCTGCTGTGCGTTCCCCGACAATAACATTATATGCTTTCTTTATGTAAGCTATGACAGCCTCATCCATTTCATCGCCGGCAATACGGATTGTTCGTCCATAAACACTGCCGACAAGAGATATAACTGCAACCTCTGTAGTTCCGCCCCCTATATCTACAATCATGCTTGCAGCTGGATCCTGAACAGGAAGTCCCGCGCCTACGGCTGCTGCCATTGGCTCTCCGATCAAATAAACCTCCTTTGCTCCTGCATGCATAGCAGCATCCTCCACAGCCCTTCTTTCTACAGCCGTTATACCTGATGGAATAGCAATAACTACTCTTGGGCTTACAAAGATTCTTCTATTATGAATTTTTGTTATAAAATGCCTTAACATTATTTCCACCACCTCGAAATCCGCAATGACTCCATCCTTTAAAGGTCTTATTGCAGAAATATCGCCAGGTGTTCTTCCGAGCATTTTTTTTGCGTCATTTCCAACAGCCAGCACTTTGTTTGTATTGCCCCTTATAGCAACAACCGATGGCTCGGAAAGAACAATGCCTTTTCCCTTTGCGTATATAAGGGTAGTAGACGTTCCAAGATCTATTCCCATATCATTTGAAAACAAGTTAAAAACGGACTGAAAAATCTTACTCATCTTTTCCTCCATTACCAATTTTTAAAACGGTTTTTTATATACAGGCAAAATATGCCCTTTTGTCTTGCCATCCAGTTGATTCTGGCAGACAGGGTTATCATCTATAGTGTTAACAATATAATCTTTAGTGCCTGATGGACATTGCAACTTTTCAGGAAGATATTCAGGTACCAGATCTTCCATAGTGCAACTAGCTCCCTTTTCTCTATTGTTGTCAGCTGCCCACTTTTGCTTCGCAAAAGAAATTTTCCTCATATTAGTCAGGCACATCTCCCTATCATTATCCACCTGATCCTTAATATAGCGAGGCACTGCCATCATTCCCAAAAGAAAAACCACAATTACAATAATAATAAAATCTGTTCTATCTAGCTTTTTCATGGGTACATATCATCCTTAACTGTTTCGCCCATTTGTTCCATTTTAATATGTTTTTTCATCTTCCTTATGTGCCTTTCAACAACTTCAGATTGCGACGCATTCTCATCGTTTTTTTTCTTGACAGATTCCCATATTTCTAAAGACTTCTGCCAGTTATGCTGCTTGGCGTAGCTGTGCGCAAGAATGTGAGGAACATACATTGGACGATCCTTAGCCTCTCCAGCCTGTCCAGCCAATGTAAAGTATTTAGCGGCTTCCGCAAACAATTTCAACTTATGGTAATAAACCCACCCGCACTCAAAGAACAGATCGTACTTATCTTGATTGAATTTTATACCTTCCTTTAATATATTGATGTCTGCCCAATAACATTTTTCTTTTATTTCAGGATCCTTTACAGCTGCGCTGAGGTTATATCCGATATGCCATGCCCACAAGATCCATGCATCAAGAAAATGCGGGTCAAGCCATGTAATTGTTCTGAAAAGAGGAAACATTTTCTCTTGTTGCTGGTGATCCCAGTAGTAATCTATTCTAAGCCACATTAAATCTACAACAATATCCTTGAAACCAAACAAAAATTGTCCTAAGAATTCCCCTGTCGGAGCAGTAACTAGTTTTCTTTCCGGATGCATCTCATCCAAATCCTTATCTATGCTACGTTGTAAAGGTACGACTACAATTAGCAGTACAAAAATAATAAAAAGAAATACAAAATATATCTTTTTGTTTCTGAGCATCATACTTCTCTTTTCCTAAAAAACAATACGGCAAGAAGCGTAAATATTATTATATAGTTTAATCCATAAGCAGTAATTTTAAGTATGTACATGCCCGACACTGCAGTGCCATGGATAACATCCCGATTTATGTTGAAATTAGTGAAATTTGGAAAAAGGTAATATGCCCCATCAAGTATAAATTTCAGCACGGTGCCGCCTTTTGAAGCCAGATGTTTAAGATATTCAAATATATTTCCTACGATGTAGAGAAACATAGTTAAGGTTACGCTTATTGTGGTAGTGGCAAATGTTGAAAACATAATAGCAATAGAACTAATCAGGGATAAACTGACAAAGATTAGAAACATAGATTTGAATATTTCAAAATTCAGCGCGCGTTCTTTGAGATAAAGCACCACTAAAAAAACAATACTCATAAAACAGAGATTAATAAATAGCGCAAACATTGTGCCGACTAGTTTTCCTAAAATAAGCTCATATCTATGAACAGGTTTGGAAAGCACAGTATATATTGTCTTTTTTTCCAACTCTTCGGTGATCATTTTTGCGCCTAGAAAGATTGCAATAAGCAAGCCGAAGAATACTATGAAGAAAAAGCCCATATCTTTAATCATTTTCATCTCTTCCCGCGGAGTAAAAAACGAAAACATCTTTGTGCTTCCAATAGTGACCAGAGCAAAGACCAACATAATGTTAAACATCTTTCCTCTTAATGCTTCTTTAAAGGTATTTTTTGCAATTGCTATAACTTTCATTATTTTCTCCTCATAATGTTCCGAGTATTATTGTATAAAATCTTCTCAATGTCCACATATTTATTAACAACGCTATCCATGTTTTTTCGTTCAGAAGTATATGGTATTATACCAAGTATCGGCACCTTGCCAAATGTTTTTATAACCTGAGGATTTGTTTCCTCAGACATCTGAATATTCCTGCTGGTTTTATTTATAATAACGCCTATTACCTTAATTCCCGATCTTCGCGCATGATCTAAAGTCAAGAGAGTATGATTAATGCTTCCCAACCCCGCTTTTGCAACAATTATAACGGGAAGTTTCATATCTCTGGCAAGATCAGAAACCATGCAATTGGATGTTATTGGCACAAGAAATCCGCCGCATCCTTCAACTATTAAAAAATTATATTTGTCCATTAAATTTCTAAAAGAGGCAAGTATTTTTTTCTTATATATTCTCTTTCCTTCAAGTTTTGCAGCAACATACGGAGCTAAAGGACGTTGTAGTATATAGGGATTGATATGATTATAAGTGTCGCCGATGATTTCACTCATTCTGATCAGATGTTCAGTATCCTTACCGACAAGTTTATCTTTTTTATATTCTCCGCCTGTCTCAACAGGCTTCATAACACCCACATTTATCCCCATGCTACGAAGTAGCCGAGCCAATCCCCCAGCTATAATAGTTTTCCCAACGTTAGTATCAGTACCTGTAATAAAAACGCCTTTTCTCATTTTTGTCCTTGTGCGACCAGTATGTCATAAGTTGCAAAAATCTTATTATCCATGGAATATTTTTCAATATACACCTTTTCCATTTTGTCAATTAGTCTTTTATTACCTAATCCATTATTTGAGCTATGCAGGTGATTGTGCGACCCTATAGACCTAAGATATGTTAATAGATTTATAACACTATCATAATATATTCTTTCTGTGATTTTTCGCACACGGATGACTTTAAATTTATTAAGAAGATTAATAAGTTTTCTTTCATCAACAAAATCAAGGCAATGAGAACTCGGTTGTGTACCCAAAGTATTATGTGCCTCGGTAAAGGAATCACCAAGTTCGCACAACGTCTTTCCTCCAAACATTGAAAAAAGGAATTTTCCGCTGGGTTTTATAACTCGATATAATTCATCTATCCCTCTGGAATGGTTTTCCATCCACTGGTATGCAGAATTTGAAATTAGTATGTCGAACGTATTATTCTTGTACGGTAAAAATTCCGCATCTGCCTGCGCGAAACTAGTTCTGTTAATACTTTTTTTTGCTGAGGATATTTTGATCATTCCAAAGGCGATATCAACAGCATATATTTTTGCGGTTGGGAATATGTTCTCAAGCTTATTGACAAGATAACCTGTTCCTGTTCCCGTATCAAGTATCCTCAAAGCGCGTTTAGACTTGTTCATCATTGAGCCCAGTATGTCCGCAATTTTAAACTGCAGTTCGGCTATATTGTCATAATTTGAGGCACTTTTTGAAAATGAGGACTTCGTACACTGTTTAAAATTCATAATCTCTCAGAAATCCATCTAATAAATTATTAAACTTCTCATGTTTCGTTACAAATGGAATATGTCCTGTGCACTCAAACGTATGAAGAACAGAATTTTTTATTTTACTATGCAAATAATCTGCGCAGGCATAAGGACACACCATATCCCCTTTTCCATGCATTATAAGAGTAGGAACTGTTATGGAGTGTAATTTGTCTCTCAGGTCGCAATCTCTGAGCAATAATAGATTCCCGAGCGCTTTATCCTTATTGGATATATTTGACGATTGCTTTATCAAACTCAAATCTTCTTTCTTGAAATCTGCATTTTTCAAGATAAGACTTGCAAAATTTGCTAACATTCTCACGGGCGATTTTCTGAATTTTTCGATAAAATTTTCCATAACAGTCTGTGATACTCCTGCATTATAATCTTCTGTAGCAACAAATTTTGCAGGAGTGCTCACCAGAGTAAGTTTTTTCACATATTCAGGGTGTTGAGATACGAAATTTATAGCAATCATGCCGCCCATTGACCATCCAACAAGATTAACGCTGTTTGACTTAGATTTTTTTATAATCCCAAGCAAATGTTCTGTATGCTCTCTAATGGAATCTCCCTCAAGAGACACAGCAACAGTCCTGTAGTGTTGACTGAAATACTTTATCTGATGTTTCCAGATACTTCCGTTAATTCCCCAGCCTGGAATAAATAAAAGAGAAGAATATAAATTAGTCATCTGTATTCAATTATATATTCTCTACAACCTAATTCAATAGAAATAAAAATGTCGCAGACAAAATCTAAAAAGATCTCGTCTGCGACACATAAAACAAAAGACAGATAATTATTTTTTACCCATTATCCGATACATACCAGTACCGCAGCTTGGACAAACACCTTTCATCGCTTTTCTGCCATTCTTCATCGTAACTTCCTTGGCATCTTTCATTTCTTTCTTAGCCTTGCACTTCACACAATAACCTTCCATACTACACCTCCTTTTGATTTAGAAATAATATTGGTTATAGTTTAGTTATTAAAAGTTGATCTTTTCAACTTTTTTTGCGTTTTTA
>CAZMXO010000021.1:0-14162 GCA_964570265.1 uncultured bacterium | reverse complement strand
AAAAGAGGTCTTATTGGTCTGTCTATCAGTCTTGAAGTCAATATTTCCTTTTCTGTTGGTCTTCCCTCTCGCTTAAAGAATCCTCCGGGAATTTTTCCTGCAGCATATGCCTTTTCTCGATAATCAACGGATAACGGGAAATAATCCATTCCCTCTCTGGTTGTTTTAGAGCAAACGACCGTTGCAAGAACAACGGTATCACCACATCTAACTGTAACAGCTCCATCTGCTTGTTTAGCAAGCTTGCCTGTTTCTATAATTAAGTCTCTTTCGCCTACTTTTACCTCTACTTTCTCATTCATATCTTCTCTCTTTCATTTTAATTAATCTTTCTTCGTCTCTATTTGCTTCCTGATTCGGTCTATAAATTGATTGATATCCATTCCCGCACAATCCCTATTCCCGTGCTTTCTGACAGATACTGTCTTCTCTCTAACTTCCCTGTCTCCTATTATAAGCATGTAAGTAATTTTATCCAGCTCTGATTCTCTTATTTTTAATCCTATCTTTTCATCTCTATTATCAAGTTCTGTTCTTATTTGTTTGCACTGCAACAAATTCTGCATTTCTTTTGCATAAGGGATATTATCCTCTCCTATCGTCAATATTTTAACCTGAACAGGTGAAAGCCATACTGGAAAAGCTCCTCCATAATGCTCAATAAGAGTTCCCACAAACCTTTCCATGGAACCAAGAACAGTACGGTGAACCATCATTGCATAATGTTCTTTCCCATCTTCTCCAATATAGGTAACATTAAAACGACGCGGCAGATTAAAGTCAAACTGCACAGTTGGTCCCTGCCACAGTCTGCCAAGAGAGTCCTTCATTTTTATATCAATCTTTGGACCATAAAAAACTGCCTCCCCTTCTTCAACCTCGTATGTCATTTTCTTCTCTTTCAATACATCTTCAAGAGCGTCTGTAGCATTCTTCCATTCTTCAAGACTTCCGGCAAATTTATTGCTCTTATCTCGTGTACTCAAAAATACTTTATATTCAAAGCCGAACGTTTTCATCATATAGTCAACTAGTTCTATTACTTCTTTTATCTCATTTTTAAGCTGGCTTGAAGTGCAAAAGATGTGGGCATCATCCTGAGTAAAACCACGAACTCTTAGCATACCGTGAAGCACGCCGGATTTTTCGTATCTATAGACTGTACCAAGCTCCGCATATCGTATTGGCAATTCTCTGTAACTGTGTAAATTTGTTTTGTAAATCAATATATGACCGGGACAGTTCATGGGCTTGATTATATAATCCTGAGAATCTATTTCTATTGGAGAATACATGTTGTCTTTATAAAAATCCAAATGTCCGCTGATCTTCCATAAATTGACATTGGAGATATGGGGTATATTAACAAACTGATACCCACGCTGCATGTGTTCTTTATACCAAAAATCTTCGATTACTCTGCGAATCATGGCGCCCTTTGGATGCCAGAATATAAGACCTGCGCCAGCTTCTTCATGTATGCTGTATAAATCAAGCTCCTTTCCAAGTTTTCTATGATCGCGCTTTTTGGCCTCTGCCAGTTTATTTACATACTCATCAAGTTCCTCTTTTGTATGCCATGCTGTGCCGTATATTCTCTGAAGCATTTTCTTTTTCTCATCTCCACGCCAATAAGCGCCGGCAATACTAAGCAGTTTAAACGCCTTTATGTCATCTGCACTTTCAACGTGTGGTCCACGACATAGGTCAACAAAATCATCCGTCTTATACAGACTCACCTTTTCATCAGGAATATCATCAAGTAATTCCAATTTATACGGTTCATTCCTCTCTTTAAATATCCTTTCTGCTTCCTTTTTAGGAACTTCAATTCGCTCAAAACAAGTTTTCTTATTTATTATATTCCACATCTTCTTTTCAATCTTTTTCAGGTCTTCAGGAATAAACGGAGTTTTCTTATCAAAATCATAATAAAAGCCATCCTCAATAGCCGGCCCTATGCTTATCTTTGTATCGGGAAATAGCTGCTGAACAGCCGAAGCCATTATATGCGCAGTACTATGCCGATAGACATCCAATGTCAATTTTGAGTTAGAAACCACTAATCAAACCCCAATAAAATTTAAAATCAATAATTGCAACAGTAGGCGGTACTGGGTTCGAACCAGTGACCCCCTGCACGTCAAGCAGGTACTCTAACCAGCTGAGCTAACCGCCCCAGAAAAGTTGTGCTAGTATAACGAAAACTTATATTATTTACAAGCCGAAAGCTGGTTTGGGGGATTTGACTAAATAAATAAAAATTTGCTATATTTTGCACAAAGAAAACGACAAGGAGACAAAGAGGTGAGGATAATAAAAATCGTCATTACAGAGATTCTTGTAATGTTCATGATTGGAGTGATTTCGTTCGTGCGGGCAGAGCCCGTAGAATACAAGGTTATCGGTTCTCATGAATATCAAAGCTTTGTCAAGAACTGGAATAGCAAGAAACACCCGGTGTTGTATGCACTGATCAGAAACCCAGGCGAGTGGGACGCTGTATTTCATCCAGCCCCGATAATGAGAGTGAATCGTCCATTCGGTCCTGATGAAAAGCTGTATGACAAAAAACAGATTCTTGTCGTTTCTAGAGTAGCGAAACCGTCTTCAATACTCAAAGTGCAAAAGGTCTGCGACAATAATGATGAATTGGCTCTTCATTATAGTTTCACAGCACGAAACCTGGAAGCAAGTTTCACTATCAAGGAGTATTTTGCTGTTGTGATTCCTAAACGTAATTACAAAACAATCGCATTTATTGAGAATGGTAAGCATACCGGCACGCTGAACATAGCCAAAGGACAGTGGTCTGTTCCCGCATTAAGAATTCTCTCGATTGAGAACTAATTGCGTCATCCCTGACGATTTTATTAGATTTAAATTACCGTCTTTTATAGTAATGATTAACGCTTCTATGTCTTTTAGTTTTTCTATTAGTTCCATCCCTTTTTTCTCTCCAAGCACGGTTATTGCTGTTGCCAGACTGTCGCAAGTCAAACAATCTGAGGAGAATACAGAAACACTCACTATTTTATTATCCACCGGATAACCTGTTCTTGGGTCAATTATGTGAGAATATCTCTTGCCGTTCAGTATAAAAAATCTTTCGTAATCCCCGGAGGTTGCAACTGCGCTGTTCCCCAAGTTTATAAGCCCTATAATTTCATCCTTTTCTCTTGGATGTTTTATGCCTATTTCCCACAGTTTCCCATCCTCTCGTTTGCCAACAGCTCTGATATCGCCTCCTGCATCAACAAGAGCACCTTTAATATCATAGTTATTAATAAGATTTATAGCCATATCTACTGCGTATCCCTTGGCTAATGCACCCAAGTCAATTTTCATGCCCGCTTTATTGAACTTCACATTATTGTTTTCTATTAAAATATCTCTGTATCCAACAAGAGATAAAGTATTCAGAATATTCTGCCCATCCGGAAACTCTTTTGATTTCTTGGCGTTATGCCATAGATTAATTAACGGCTTACACGTAATATCAAACGCTCCACCTGATAACTCTGAAGAATAACGGGCTTTGTTTATCACATACAGAAGTTCTCTGCTGAATTTTTGTTCACTTCCACCTGTTTTGTTTAGCGAGCATAGTTCACTATCCGGTTTATGGGCACTCATAATATCTTCTATTCTTGATATTTCTTTAAACCCAGCCAGAGCTGCTGAGCGTATTATCGCTCTGTTGCTGCCAACAACAATGATATTTATTTCTGTGCCCATTAAGGATTTTGTTTCTTCGTAACGAATGGCTCTTGGAGAACAACCTGTGATTAAGAAGACAGAAAATAAAAAAATGAGGGAAAATTTTAAATTAATAATTGTCTATAGCTTTTTGCTTATTCTCTTAATAGATAACGCTTTCCCAGAATCGCAATCCGCTTCAATAATGACTCCATTCAGCCGGATATCCTCTGAGGCGACTTCAAGTTTTACCGGGACTTGTGTCAGAAAACGTTGAAGAACGATGTCTTTTTTTGCTCCTATTATTGAGTCGTGAGGTCCTGTCATTCCAACATCCGTAATATAGGCCGTACCCCTAGGAAAAATCTTCTCATCAGCAGTTTGAACATGGGTATGAGTTCCTAATACCGCAGTAACTTTACCATCTAAGTATCTACCTAAAGCTATCTTTTCAGATGTTGCTTCGGCGTGAAAATCTATAATATTTATCATAGTTTTGTTTTTTAATTTTTCTATTTCTCTCTCCGCTACCTTAAAAGGACAGTCCAAAGGCTTCATAAAAACACGTCCCATAAGATTTGTGATTCCAATTATATATCCTTTTTTACTTTTAAATGTTGTAGAACCAATCCCTTTGACTCCATTAGGATAGTTCGCTGGTCGCAGTATTCTCTTATCAGTGTCCAAAACACTTAGTATATCCCTATTGCTCCATATGTGATTGCCTGACGTTATAATATCTATTCCGGAGGAAAAAAGTTGATTGGAGATTTTCTGTGTAATACCAGTGCCTCCTGCAGCGTTCTCCCCATTTGCTATACATGCATCTATGCTATTTGCATTCAACAAGGCTGGAACAAGTTTCTCTATTGCACAACGTCCAGCCTTGCCAACAATATCACCAATAAAAAGAATTTTAATCTTAGCCAATTTTTACCTATTTTGCATAATCAACTATCCTGGTCTCGCGAATTAAGGTAACCTTAATCTGCCCCGGATAATTCAGGGTTTCCTCTATTTTTTTACTTATATCTCGCAAAAGTTTAACACTTCCTATATCACTTATCTTATCAGGCTCAACCATGATTCTAATTTCTCTACCGGCATTAATTGCATATGTTTTATTAACCCCTGCAAATGAAGTTGCAATACTTTCTAATTCTTCCAGCCTCTTTACATATTTTTCGAATGTTTCGCGCCTTACTCCGGGTCGTGATGCAGAGATTGCGTCAGCTGCCTGAATAAGCACGGAAAGAATGGTATTTGTCGGCTTTTCTTCATGATGTGCGGCAATTGCATAAACTATATTATCCGGTTCCCCGTATTTCTTTGCCAAATCTGCGCCTATCTGCGCATGCGTACCTTCTACTTCATGGTCAATGGACTTACCTATATCATGTAAGAGACCCGCGCGTTTTGCCGTCTTTATATCCTGTCCCAGTTCTGCAGCCATTGCTCCTGCCAAGTAAGCCGTTTCTTTTGAATGCTGCAATATATTTTGCCCGTAACTTGTTCTATACTTCAGCCTCCCGATCAGCTTTATTTCTTCTGTGTTGAGTCCTTGAACTCCAACTTCTAAGACAGCCTCTTCTCCAGCTTCTTTAATAGTAACTTGAACTTCTCTATCAGCTTTTTCTACGACTTCTTCTATTCTGCCGGGATGAATCCTTCCATCTGCAATAAGTTTTTCTAAAGCGACTTTTGCAATCTCTCTTCTTACAGGATCAAAGCCTGAAAGTATAACCGCTCCCGGAGTGTCATCAACAATAATATTTATACCTGTTGCAGTCTCAAACGCCCTGATGTTTCTTCCTTCACGACCAATGATGCGTCCTTTCATTTCGTCGTTTGGCAAAGGCACAACAGATACTGTCGATTCAGCGGTGTATTCCGCAGCGCATCTCTGAATTGCTGTAGCTATGATTCCCTTGGCCTTTTTCTGAGCTTCTTCCAGAGACTCGTCTTCTATCTTCTTTGCTAAAAGCGCCGCATCATATTTAGCTTCTTCAGCTATCTTGGCAAGAAATATTTCTTTGGCTTTTTCCGGGGTAAGCCCGGCAATTCTTTGGAGACTTCTCTTTTCTTCTTCTAATATCTGAGTAAGTTCTGTTTGCCTTTTGCTTATATCTTCTGTTCTTTGTCTTATGTTATTTTCTTTGTCTGTGATCTCCCGTTCTCTTCTTTCCCACAGATCGACTTTTCTATCTAGGTTTGATTCTTTTTGGTTTATCTTACTTTCAAGAGCAGAAAGCTCTTTTCTTTTTGCGCTGGTCTCTTGCTCGAATACAGATCTTATTCTATACAGTTCCCCCTTTGCTTCTAGGTCCAGTTCCTTTCGCTTTGTCTCAATCCCTTTTTCTGCATCTTTTAATATTTCCTTAACATACTCTTCTGCTCTCTTTGTCTTTGACTCAGACACATATTTTCTAACTACATACCCTGCTGCGCCAAAACCGAGTCCAACTCCTGCGGTCACAAGCCAAAAAATATAACTAGTTAACAAACCGATCATAATGCTGTTACCCCCTCATAGTAAACACGCAGGAGCTACATGCATCAGATTTTTCTTATGTTTTAGTATTCTTGCCTCTTTCTCTTTTTAATCTTTATAAGTCTCCCTGAATTCACACTACCATTTCTACTAAATGTTTAGAAAAATCTGATGATCTTTATAGCCTCGCCTACGGTTAGTTAAATGAATATTCTTATTAAACTACACTAGAATTGATTCTATATTTGGAGGGTTTTAAAGTCAAGTACAATTCCGAGATTGAGCTCTCTACCAGTCGATATTGCTATCTTTGTAGAGCCTTTTATTATCAAACATAAAACTGCGACCTGTGTTAGTGAAACAGGGAATTGAATAATATTGTCGGGCGAATTTTGCTAATCGTCTACAAGATGAGACACGACGCTTTAATTCTCACAGGTGTCTGTCCCCTTTATCCCTCAGTAGCTATCAAATTTTTTAGATGTCCCAAAGATTGCTTCTTGTTTTTCACTGTATTTCTTTCATTATCGTATTTAATTTTTTCGCATCATCTTCTCCCGAGTATATGCGGAACATAATAGCCAGTACTTTGTCCGGTTGAATGCGATACATGTATTTAATCAGAGAATGAGGTGGAGATTTCTTGCATTTCTCGATATAGACAGTGTACTCAGAAAAATCTGGTTCAATACTTCCCATCTTATACGTAACCATATCTAAAGACATACGAAGAATTTTTTTCAAAATAGGATCTGTTGACTTTTCATAGTGTGGCACAATCAGCTCGACTAAGTTGTCGGCTGGTATCTTTTTTATAAAACGGTTAATCATTAGCCTTTTAGTCATTTCAGACATTGGGTTTTCAAGGTACTCGACCTTACCTCCATAACTTAGTAATACTTGTAGAAACAGATCGCCAACTTTCTTAACTCTGAATGACATAAAATTATCGATAACTCGCCATACCTCTTCTTTGGAAGAGAAGTTCTTACTATCTGAAAGCAAAGAAACTATCTGTTCTATCTCTGCCTGTACCGCTTCGTCTGGGAGGATTGATTTAGAAAAAGTGTTTCCATCTCCCGCCCCATACAAATAGCTAGCAAAAGTTAGCCCAAAGAAGAGAAAAACTACATAAGTACAACTTCTCAAACGTCCGAAAGTTATTTTGCTTTTTAAAATCATAATTTTCTCCTTTTTTTACCTCAAAGATAACAGATATACCTTTATACTGTAATAAATCCCTTGATCAATATTACTAATATTGTTAAGACAAAATTAATGACTTTAAAAACAACACCTACGGTAATCAAGCTAGCAATTAACACCCCTAAAAAAGTAAATATATTTCCTATAGCAATATGTTTGCTTTGCTTTTTGGCAACCATTGCCTTATGTTCTTGGGATTTGTTTTTTTCTTGCTCTTGAACAAACTTATAAAATGGTATTGCAAAAGCTATACCATAAAATATCAATAATAACCATGTCGCTAATAATGAAAAGTGGCTAATAATGCTAGCAACCACATAACTTGTAACAAGAAATATTAAATATTTCTTGTTTATCATAAGTTTTTCTCCTTACGAAAAAGGTCTTCAGTTTTTTCAACAATAACAACCTTATCGTTCTTTTTTTTCACGTTAGTCAATATAGTCTCAAATAACTCTTTATAATCTTTAAACTCCTCGTTTATGAGCAATCGTTTTTTTAAAATTCTGTGAAAAATATCAAGTCTTACTATCTCTCCTCTTCGTTTGGTTATATTAATCTTTCCGATCTCTTCCCAAGCAATTTCCATCTCGTCTTTATTACGTATTAGTGTTAATCCCATATCATCCGTCTTAAAGATAATCGTAAATGTAATACTAGCTGACTTAAATGAATAATAGGCTAGCCACACAAAAGGTATCCATATAATGTATTTAAGAAGATAAACTTGACTAAGAAAGAGACAAAAAACACCTACTATTATAAATGCCACTATGTCCATTATTACAAGCTTTACTTTTCCTATGGTTGAGTATTTGTACTCTTTCATTTTATAAACAATGTTTTTAAGATAGAAAATTGAATAATGTTGTCGGGCAGGCTTCGTTCGGAGTCGTTTACAAGACGAAGATAACAATAACCTTCTTCAAATTCCTCGAGTTTTAGGACAAAGTTACCGTCTATCATTTAATTCCCTTTAGAAAACGCGTCTGTCCCCTTTATACTTTTATATGAAATTTACGAGCTCTCTACCAGTCGATATTGCTATCTTTGTAGAGCATTTTATTATCAAACATAAAACTGCGACCTGTCCACTTTTTATCCGGTTCTTGAGATTTTCCTACCATTTCTTGAAATCCCGATATCTTTGCATCCATATCATCCATATAGTGAAGAATTACCGCTTCTAATACCTTGGGCTTTTTGGGTGATCCCCATTCATATTGTCCATGATGACTGAGAAGCATATGTTCAAGTAGCATTTCCAATTCCGCTGGAAATTGTGGAATCTCAGCTATCTTAGATTTTACCATTTGCGTTCCTATTACAATATGCCCAATCAACCTACCTCTATCTGTGTAATCAAAGGCACGTGAATATTCATACTCATATATCTTGCCAATATCATGTAAAATGGCGCCTGCTACTAAAAGGTCTTTATTAATGTTTTTATAATATTTATCTATTTCCATGCACATACTAGTTACTGATAAAGTATGTTCCAGTAATCCGCCAATGTAGTAATTATGCATTTTTACAGATGCCGGCGCCTTTTTAAATAATTCTCTGTATTCTTCCACTTCAAAGACCGCCTGCAACAAGTTTTTAAGCCATTTATTTTGTATACCATCAATTATACTGACAATTTTGCTAAACATTAAATCTATGTCTTTAGTCGTAGTTGGAAGAAATTCGTTAATATCTATTTTATCCCGACTCATTCTCTGAATCTGCTTAACGTTCATTTGCAGTATATTCTGAAAACTTTCAACCATGCCAATAACCCTAACGAAATCATCGTCCTTGAATAACTTGGACATTTCCTCTGCGTTATCCCAAATCCTTCCAATAATGTCTCCCGATTTATCTACAAGTTCAAACGTAAGATAAGATTTATTGTTTTTTGTTATCCTTGTCTGCTTATTTCTCACAATAAATATACTATCGACTTTATCGTCAGTCTTAAATTTACTTGCATATTGTTTAGCCATTAGAAAGTCTCCTTACTATTTTAATTAATTCCCTGACTTTCACAGGATCTTTTATTCCTTTTTCCTTTTCTACACCGCTTGCAACATCAATTCCGTAGGGATTAACTTGATTTATGGCATCTCTGACGTTAGAAGGGGTTATTCCTCCTGCAAGAAATACGGGCACATCTAGATTTTTAGTGAGTTCAACTGCTATGTTCCAATCGGAAATTTTGCCTGTTCCTCCGTGTTGAACACTACTGCCGGATTTATAAACCGTATCAATAAGAATCGCATCCGCTCCGCTATCCACATAGGTATTTATTCTTGTTCTCATATCCACGATATTAATGTCAATGCCCTGAATGCCCTGTTCTGAAGATGGCAGATGTATGGATTTCCACATCATTAAATCAGGGATTTTTGACTTTATCTCTCTAACCAGTTCCGGCTTTTCTTGACTTAACAGCTGAAAAGCATACGGCTTTAATCTGTTATATGCAATCTCAACCTCTTTAAATGTAGGTTCCCATAAAAGGATAACAACAGGTATTCTTGCCTTTGAACATAAAACTTCCGCTTTTTCCATATCAACGCTGCGTTGAGAAAGAGAAACATTGACCAAAATCCCTGCATAATCAGCGCCTGATGATGAAACTAGTTCTATATCCTCAAGATTTGTAATACCGCAAATTTTGACTTTAGGGGTTGCAAACATAGATTTTTATAGCAAATAGTTCCGTTACCTGTCAAGTTGTGGTAAAATGCTACAACTTAACAGGAGAGGTGGCTGAGTCCGGCTGAAAGCGGCAGACTCGAAATCTGTTGTCCTGATTTATCGGGACCGGGGGTTCGAATCCCTCCCTCTCCGCCAAGTTTATTTTCTTATATGTATGACCTATTTTGTCAGTAGACAAAACGGAGGATTGTTATGAGAATATTGAAAAAAGTACTAAAATGGACAGGAATTATCATAGGCGGATTAGTAATAATAGCTCTTATCACTCACATCGTTCTGAACATTGTGTGGGGTAGAGAGCTTCAAAATAAGCTCGCAGAGCTAAAGGCAAAGGGCGAGCCAACAACCATTGCAGAGATTAGACCTGCTCCGGTGCCTGATAATGAAAATGCCGCTGTACTTTATAATAAAGTATTTGTGCTTATGATATCAGGGGAGGGAGGAAGACCTTATATTTCAAAGAAAAAGGTAGGCAAATTTAACAAAACAATTGCAATTATTCAGGATGTCAAGTCTTATGCAGATATTTTCGAATGGACAGAAAAACAAAGACAAGAAATCCCTAAACTGGTTAATTCCTCCGATATGCAGCATATTTATGCTCTTCTCGAACAAGCATCCAAAAGACCCGAATGTAATTTTAATTTGAAATACGAAGATGGCTCAGAGGCGTTTCTTCCTCATTTATCAAAGATGAGAACTTTGGCAAGATTGTTATCTGTAAAAGCACTGATTGAGGCTCAATCAGGAGATTTAGATAAAGCTTTTGATACAATCTTCGTAGGATTAAAGATGTCTAATCATCTAAAAAATGAACCTTTTTTAATCTCACAACTTGTAAGAATAGCATGTGATATGATTATCGTAGACTGTATTGAGCAAACGTCAAATAAATACAATATCTCTCAAGAAAAAGCTAGAAACCTTATTATTGAACTAGAAAAACATCTCGGTTCTGAACCATTTAAGAAAAGCATGGATGGAGAAAGGGTTCTTTTGGGGAGAAGAGTAGAATTTAATAAATTCCTTAATAGAGGACATTCTATGAAAATATTGGAAGCTTTTTTTAGAAGTGGCTATGGATTCTTACCCGAATTATATTATTTGGAAGGAACATGGCTGTTTAACCCGCTTATCAAAAAAGATCTTGCTTGCTATATGACTTTACTCTCCGAGATAAAAGGGTCATGTGACATACCGTATTCTGAAAGTATAGCTGAGGAAAACAATATTGAATCTAAATTCAAAACAGACACTCCTGAATACTGTATAGTGACAAGAATGTTTGTTCCCGCCCTATTTAGAAATAAAGAAAAAATGTCCGTTTATGAAACGCAAATTCAGATATGTAGAACTGGTCTTGCTCTCAAGATTTATAAAACAAAATATGGAGCGTATCCAGAATCATTAGCTACTCTTACTCCTGATATTTTAGAAAAAATTCCTTCTGATCCGTTTACAGATAAGAATCTAATCTACAAAAAATCAAAAGAAGGGTTTGAACTTTACAGCCTCGGACCTAATATGAAAGATGACGGAGGAATTCCAAGATTCAGGGGCAAGGCAAAAACTGATGCTGAAATAATGTCAAATATAAACTACGATATCGTCTGGAAGTGTGAGAAGTGATTTTTTCAGCAACCTGTTTGTTTGAATTCATAGATAGACAAAACCGTATCGCCGTATCTTCTTGATTTAACAAGGCATAATTCTTTACTATTCGGGCATGGTAGTGTTTTTCTTTTGGAATGTTCAACAACCAAGACAGCTCCTATATTCAGTATATCTTTGAGAGGCGTATTGTTCATAATCTTATCAAGCTCGTCTGTGTTATACGGAGGGTCCATTAAAACAATGTCAAATTTCTTATTCTGATTAGCAAGAAAGTTTATAGTTTTACATGCATCTCTTATATACGAAGAACCTTTGCTGTTCAATCCAAACTTAATCAGATTTTTGCGGATAATTTGTATGCATTCCGGATTGTTATCTATAAACATAACGCTCTTTGCTCCTCTGCTGAGCGCTTCTATTCCAAGACTGCCTGAGCCGGCAAAAAGATCAAGTACCTCTGCATCAATAACCTTATCGGCGAGTATACTGAATAAAGCTTCTCTGACTCTACCCAGGGTAGGACGTGTTTTTCTATCAGATATTGATTTTAATACAGCTCCCTTATTATTTCCTGCAATTATCCGCATACTTTTCATTGGTATTTATCCGACTTTTGCAAGGTCAATCCTGTGTTTAAAGCTCTGTAGGAAATTTCTCTTAATATGAGCATTTTCTTTGGCTAAAAGTTCAGGGTCGGTCTTAATTATATTTGCTGCCTCTTTTCTGGCAATTTCCATTATATCTAAATCTGAAGTTATATTGCCGATTTTTAATTCAGGCAAACCATGTTGTTTTGTCCCAAAGAATTCTCCCGGGCCTCTAAGTTCCAGATCCTCCTGAGCAATTCTAAAGCCATCCTGTGTTTGTGTCATGACTGTCATTCGCTTTTGCGCTTCAGGAGTTTTTGGTATGCCATACAATATGCAATACGATTGATCTTTGCCCCTGCCGATTCTGCCTCTAAGCTGATGAAGCTGTGACAGACCAAATCGCTCAGCATTCTCTATCAGCATTATAGTGGCATTAGGAATATCTATGCCAACTTCAATAACGGCTGTAGATACCAGTATATTGATTTTGTTTTCGCGAAACTCCGTCATTACCTTTTCTTTATCTTCATTTTTCATCTGTCCATGTAAAAGCCCTACTCTCATGTCAGGAAATATCTCCTTTTTAAAATGTTCAAAGAGCTGAGTAACAGCAACCGCTTCTATTACAGACGACTCTTCAATTAGCGGAGAGACAACATACGCCTGACGTCCCCTTTTTATCTCTTCTTCAATAAAATTATACACTCCTTTGAGTCGTGATTTTGATATCAGATGTGTTGACATGGAGCCCCTTCCAGATGGTAGTTCCCTGATAGTAGAAATATCTAAATCTCCGTACACAGTAAGCGCAAGAGTTCTGGGTATAGGTGTAGCGGTCATCACTAGGACATCAGGATCAAGCCCCTTCTTTCTTAATACATCACGCTGAAGTACACCAAAACGATGCTGTTCGTCGATTACCACAAGCCCAAGTTTTTTAAATTTAATATTCTCCTGAATCAATGTGTGTGTTCCGATAATAATATCAGTAATCCCATTTTGCATATTTTCGGTTATCTCCGAACGTGATTTACTGGTGGTTCCGCCAGTCAGTAAATCAACTTTTATACCAATTGGAGCCAATGCCTCTGCCATATAAATGTAATGCTGTTCTGCTAGTATTCCGGTCGGCACCATTATGGCTCCCTGATAACCATTTTCGATGCTGGTCAGCAATGCAGCAATTGCAACAATAGTTTTCCCCGACCCAACTTCGCCCTGAACTAATCTGTTCATTTGTTTTTCAGATGTCATATCGTGGTTTATTTCATCTATAACTCTACGCTGGGCATCAGTGAGTTTGAATGGCAGGGTTTTGAGAAATTGCGTCAGCATTTTTCCTTTATTTTGATGTTTTATACCAAGCTGAGGCTCTGAAATAGAGGCTCTTTTTAAAAGAATTCCGAATTGCAACAACAGAAATTCATCAAAAACAATTCTTCTATAAGCTGAATCTTTGTCCTCCAAAGTCTTTGGGAAATGGATACTTAAAAGAGCTTGCTTAATATCTATCAGCTTATATTTGTTTTTGGTATCCTGATTGAGCATATCCTTTATCTTGTCCAGACAGTTATCCAGAGCATTTTTAACCATTCTCCTTATTCTTCGTTGCGATATATTTTGAGTTAAAGGATAAAAAGGGACGATTCTTCCCGTATGAATTAATTCTTCTGCTTCGCTCTCTTCGTCTTTGGAACGCAGGATTTCATAAGACTGACTGGATATTTGCAATTCTTTGCCGTATAGCTGAACTTTTCCGCTTACAACAACCTTTATACCAACCTTGAACTGATCTTCTAAAAACGGCTGATTAAACCATACTGCGTATATTATGCCTGTACCATCATCAATAG
>CAZMXO010000020.1:0-14174 GCA_964570265.1 uncultured bacterium | reverse complement strand
AACGAATGGGGTTATTCAAACAGAGTTGTTGATTTAGCTGAGTATATAATTTCAAGGCAGTAAAAAAACATGAGCAAATTGTCCTTAAGAGATATAGACGTCAAAGACAAGAAAGTCTTAATGAGAGTGGATTTTAATGTTCCTCTGGATGATGATTGTAATATAACAGATGACACTCGAATCAAGGCATCCTTGCCGAGTATTGAGTATTTAATTAAGAAAGGGGCAAAGTTGGTTCTTCTTTCCCATCTCGGACGACCAAAAGGAAAGATAAATGAGAAGATGAGGTTAGCTCCAGCAGCTTTAAAACTTGGAGAGTTGTTAGGTATAACAGTTAGAAAAGCAAATGATTGTATTGGTTCTGAAGTTGAAGAAGAAGTAGGCAAGTTGAAAGGCGGCGAAGTATTGCTTCTTGAGAATACACGCTTTCATAAAGAAGAAGAGGAGAATGATATAAATTTCTCTAAGTCTATGGCAAAGCTGGCTGATGTTTACGTTAACGATGCTTTTGGAACCGCTCATCGCGCGCATGCCTCAACAGTTGGAGTAGCAATGTTTATTGACAGAGCCGTATGCGGATTCCTAATGGAAAAAGAGATAAAAGCTTTAAGTAAGTTAATAGAGAATCCGGAAAAGCCTTTTACTCTCATTATGGGTGGGGCTAAGCTTGCTGATAAAATACCTGTTATGGAAAAGCTTATTGACAAAATAGATACCATGCTACTCGGAGGCGGGGTGGCATATACCTTTTGCAAGGCAAAAAACTGGACAATTGGCAATTCTCTTGTAGATGAGGCTAGTGTAGACCTAGCAAAGGAGATAATAACGAAAATGCGTAAGAAACGCGTAGAATTACACACTCCTCTAGACCATGTAATAGTTCAAAAAATCTCTGAGGATGCGCAAGCAATAATAACTGAAAGAGGAGCAGTCCCTGAAGGTTGGATAGGGGTTGACATAGGACCTCAGGCAATAGAAGAATATGAGACCGAGATCGGTCTTTCAAAAACTGTCTTTTGGAATGGGCCGGTTGGTGTTTTTGAGATAGATAAATTTGCAAATGGAACTATCGCCATTGCCAAAGCTATTGCCAACAACGCAGACGCGTATACTGTCGTTGGAGGAGGAGATTCAATAGCAGCAGTGAATAAGGCTGGTGTTGCTGATAAGATCAGCCATATATCTACAGGCGGCGGCGCGTCTCTTGAATATCTTGCAGGCATTGAACTGCCTGGCATAGCTGCATTAACGGAGAAATAATTTTATGTTTACATTTATAAGTATAGTTCATGTTGTTACCTGCGTAAGTCTGATTTTAATTGTTCTCCTTCAGGTAGGGAAAGGAGCGGATCTTGCCAGTATGTTTGGCGGGGCAGGGACTCAATCTCTATTTGGAACAAGTTCTGAGACATTTATGACAAAGCTCACCACAGCAATGGCTATAGTCTTTATTCTAACGTCCATCTCCCTGAGTTTTATGTGGGGTTCTAACTACAGCGGTACTTCTATAATAAAGAAAGAAGGCATAAAACAGATAGAAACTGAAGCTATAAAAGAAGAAGTGCCTGATGGAGAGACAGAAAAATAAAATACTACTGCTTCTTGCGGTATTTTTTTTATTCATAAATACAAGCCCAGCCTTTGGCGAACCTAGTTACGGCGATGCAATAGTTGCCGGCTCAATAGGGGATGCTTCAACTCTTGTCCCAATATTGGCTTCAGACGGTGCTTCTCAGGATATTGTGGGATTAGTATTTAATGGCCTCCTTAAGTATGATAAGAACATAAAACTTATTGGAGATCTGGCAAAATCATGGGAAGTCTCTTCCGATAAACTTACCATTACATTTTATTTGCGTAAAAACGTCAAATGGCATGACAGTTTCCCATTTACAGCTTCCGATGTGATGTTTACGTATAAAAAGCTTACAGATCCAGACGTTCCTACTCCATACAGCGGCGACTTTGAACGAATAAAAAAAGCAGAAGTCGTTGATCCTTATACATTCAGAGTAACCTACAAAGAGCCGTTCTCTCCGGCTCTTGCAAGCTGGGGAATGTGGATTATGCCTGAGCATCTTCTAAAAGATAAGAATTTAATCAAGTGTAGTTTTGCGCGACATCCAATAGGAACAGGTCCATATAAGTTTAAAGAATGGAAAACCGGACAACGAATTATTCTTGAGGCAAATAATGACTACTTTGAAGGCAGACCATATATAGACAAATATGTTTACCAGATAATTCCCGATGATGCGACAATGTTTCTTGAACTTAGCGCCGGTAATGTGGATTGGATGGGACTTAATCCGGTTCAATACACTTATCAGACTAATAAGAAGTGGTTTAAAGCCGGTTTTAATAAGTATAGATATCCAAGCTTTGGTTATACATATCTAGGTTACAACCTTAAAAACCCGTTATTTAAAAACAAACTTGTTAGACAGGCTTTAACATACGCAATTAATAAGCCTGAGATTATCAAAGGGGTTTTATTAGGACTGGGAGAGATATCGACAGGTCCTTTCCCTCCTGAATCATGGGCATACAACAAACATGTAAGGAGATATCCGTATAATTCTGAGAAAGCAAAAGAAATGCTGAAACTGTGCGGATGGAAGGACCATGATGGAGATGGCTGGATTGATAAGGATGGGGGAAAGTTTGAATTTGAAATTATAACAAATCAGGGTAATGCGCAGATAAAGAAATGCGCAGCAATTATACAACAGAATCTCAGACTTGTTGGCATTAAGGTAAATATAAGAATAATTGAATGGGCATCTTTTATAAATGAATTCATTAATAAAAAAAGATTTGATACTATTTTACTCGCCTGGAGTCTGGGCAGAGATCCGGACGGTTACGATATCTGGCATTCGTCAAAAACGAAAGCGGGAGAGTTTAACTTTATTTCTTACAGTAACCCGGAGGTAGATAAGCTTCTTGAAGAGGGAAGAGAAGAATTTGAAATAGAGAAAAGAAAGCAGATTTATCACAGAATCCACGAAGTTTTAGCTGAAGACCAGCCTTACACGTTTTTATATGTAGCTGATTCGCTTCCCGTTGTTAACGCGCGTTTTAAAGGCATAGAAGTGTCTCCAATTGGAATAGGCTATAATTTTATAAAGTGGTACGTTCCAAAGCAGCTACAGAAATATAAACAGTAAACCCGTTCTTGTTGACATGAATTCAGTGATTGGGTAGAATCAAAACAAAGAGAAGCCTTATGGATATTAATAAACTTTTAAAAATAATGGTTGATAAAAAGGCTTCTGACCTGTGTCTTAAAGTTGGTAATGTTCCCAATCTAAGGATTAATGGAGAGCTTCAGCCTATCGGAGAGGAATTAATTTCGTCTGAAGATACAGATGAAGCAGCTAATGTCGTTCTTAAGAGTCAAAAAAGGGCAGGTCTTTTCGAGAAAGACGAGGTAGATACCTCCTACACTGTTTCTGGGCTAGGTCGTTTTAGAGTTAATATCTTCACTCAAAGAGGATATATCGGGCTTGTTTTTCGTTCATTAAAGACAGAGATTCTGGATTTTAAAGAGCTGAATTTGCCTGTTGAGCTCATGCAGAAATTGTCAATAGAACAACGGGGTTTAATTCTTATTACAGGCACTGCTGGCAGTGGAAAATCAACCACACTTGCGGCAATGATTAAGCATATAAATTCTAGTAAAAAAGCTCATATTATAACAATTGAAGATCCTATAGAGTTTATTCACAAAGATATAAACAGCATAATTGAACAGCGTGAAGTAGGTATTGATACAGAAGGTTTTAAAAGTGCCCTAAAATATGTTACCCGGCAGAGTCCTGATATTATACTGATAGGCGAAATGAGAGATACTGAAACCGTAGAAGCCGCAATAATGGCGGCTGAAACAGGTCAGCTTGTCTTAAGCACGCTTCATACCATTGATGCAGTTCAGACAGTAGAGAGAATTATAAATTTCTTTCCTCCTTACCAGCATCGCCAGATTAGAATGCAGCTTTCATTTATACTTAAAGGGGTTATATCTATGAGGCTTTTGCCATTAGTTTCCGGAGAAGGAAGAATACCTGCTCTGGAAATAATGCTGGCAAGTCCCACCGTTAGAAAACTCATACTTGAAGGGGAGACAGAAAAGATTTATGACGCGATAAAAAACAGTGAGCATTTTGGAATGCAGACGTTTAATCAATGTGTAGAGAGACTTTACAAAGATAAATTAATATCATACGAAGATGCTCTCTCCGCAGCAGATAATCAGGCAGAGTTCAGGCTAAGAACAAAAGGCATATTCTCAACAAGTAGAACACTTAAGGATGTATAAAAACAAGAATGGAGAATTATCGTGGATATTCATGATTTACTGAAATTAACTATAGATAAAAAAGCATCAGACTTACACATAATAGAGGGGTCTTCCCCAGTTTTGCGTATAGATGGAAGTCTTGTTAGTATAGATTCCGCTCTTTTAAAGGGCGAAGATACAAAAGAGCTAATATATAGCATATTAACAGATGCGCAAAAGGTTGAGTTTGAGGAAAACTGGGAACTTGATTTCTCTTTTGCCATTCCAGATTTGGGTCGTTTCAGAGTGAATGTTCATATTGAAAAAGGCAATGTTGAGGCAGCATTCAGGAGCGTAGCACTAGATGTTAAAACACTTGAAGAATTAGGATTGCCATCTGTTGTTTCAGAGCTTTCGCGCAAGCCAAACGGACTGGTTCTAATTACCGGGCCAACAGGTGTTGGGAAAACTACAACGCTTGCTGCAATGATTGATTTGATAAATAGCGAGAGATCTTCTTTGATTATTACAGTGGAGGATCCTATTGAGTATCTTCATAATCATAAAAAAAGCATAGTAAAACAACGCGAAGTACATTCTGACACCAAGTCTTTTGCAAATGCGCTGAGGCATGTTTTACGCCAGGATCCGGACGTAATATGTGTAGGTGAGATGCGTGACTTAGAGACCATATCAACGGCTCTCACAGCGGCAGAAACAGGACATTTGGTTTTGACAACTCTGCATACACCAGATGCCGCACAAACAGTAGATAGAATCATAGATATTTTCCCTCCTCACCAGCAGCAACAGGTCAGAATTCAGCTTGCAGGAAGTATTCAGGGAATAGTTTCTCAGCAGCTTTTTCCCAGGACAGATAGAACCGGAAGAATAGCTGCAACAGAAATTCTTGTTGCAACTCCTGCTGTGAGAAATGTAATAAGAGAACAAAAGACAGAACAAATTTCTACGATACTTCAAACTGGGGCGCGATTTGGCATGAATACTATGGATAAATCTATCAAAGAATTATATGAAAAAGGCATTATTTCCTACGAAGCCGCTATTAGCAAGGTCAAGAATCCCTCTGAATTCAAGAAGCTGTGAGAGAAAAATATCAGGACATCTTAAAAAAATCCATACATGTTCTTACCGTACTTGTTGTCTTATGGTTTGGGCAGAGAAGTCTCAGGCTGTTAATTATTGCAAAGCAATCAGGAGATGCTGTCGGCGCAATTGGCAATCTGCTCATAATGGTTTTTTTTGCTTTGTGTCTTGGAGCCCTGTTAGCTCCTGATTTTTCCAGCTATTTGGCTGACGAATTTTTTGAATTTGTTTTTCCAAAAAACAAGGGTAAAGTAACAAAGGAATACAGCCTTATAAAAGCTTTAACCGTACAGGGGCGTTATGAGAAAGCAATAGAGGAATATAAGAAAGAGCTTGATAATGACCCTATGAATCACGACCTGATACTTGAGATTGCTCAGATATATCACGAAAATCTTAAAAATTTTGATTTAGCTGCTGAATACTATAACAAAGCATTGGATTTCATTACGGATAGTAATACATGGGTATTTGTAAAGAACAGGTTAGCTGACATATATATCAGTAATCTGAACAGCAAAGATAAAGCCTATATTGTATTAAATGATATAATTACAAAACTTCCTGATACCAAACATGCCCGGCAGGCAGGTGATAGAATAACAAATCTGTAATTTTTATGTCAAACTGATAACTTGTTTTAAGCGTGTCTTCAAAATTCTTTTCATCACGCAAATCTCTGCAAAGATTAGTAAATCTATACTGACCTTTGTTCCTTTGTCATTTATTATTCCAGATACTTCTGAATATTCTTTATCTTTTGATGAATGTCAGGAGCTTCTGTGATTTCTGTAACCAGGCTCACGCAGCGAGCTCCAGCTTTTACTACTTCGGCTATGTTAGATTCTTTAATCCCTCCTATTGCAACAAAAGGAAGGTCAACGTTCTTAGATACATATCTTATATACTCAAGACCTACTGCCTGAATAGCGTTCTTTTTAGTTTGAGTCGGATAGATTGGTCCAACTCCTATATAATCTGCTCCTATTCTCATCGCTTCTTTGGCCTGCTCAGGGTTATGTGTAGAAAGCCCGATAAATTGATTTGGATTAATCAACTTGCGGACCTCTTTGAGAGGAAGATCATCTTGTCCGATATGGATACCATCCGCTTCACAAAGAACAGCAAGATCAACGTCATCATTTACAATAAAAAGAGCATTGTACTTTAGAGTAATCTTCCTCAACCAGCAACACTCTTCATATCTAATTTTCTTTGTGCGGAATTTTTCTCTATACTGAATAATTCTAATTCCGGCTTTAAGCATTTCGCTAACCACATATTCGTTTCCTTTTCCGCAACTGGTTTCAAAACAAGTTATCCCATAAATTTGACCTGAGAACATATCTTTTAGATTAGATTTCATTTGATTATATTAAATCATGAGTAATATACATATCAAGCATTTTATTCTTTGACACATATAAAATTATTCGCTATCATTGAACATAATGAAGGTAACTGTTCAATGATATATGTTCGCAGCCCAAAGAATGACGGCCTTCGGTCGGAGGGCGATCAGGGTTACTTCTTAACAAGGACATGATATGAAAGTGAGTGCGTCAAAAAACGTTTCAGTTATTAAATCGACATTAAAAGGCTAAAAAGGAGCAGGGAAAATGCAGAACAGTGCCAAACAAATTGATATCAAAGATTTTGGTGCAGTTGGGGACGGAATGACAGTCAACACAGCACCCATCCAACGAGCAATCAACGAATGTGCACAGCACGGCGGAGGTTCAGTTTACGTTCCCGCAGGAGACTTTGTCACTGGCACCATCGAACTTAAGAACAATGTGTATCTGGAACTTGATGCAGGGGCAACCTTACTAGGCAGTACTGATCCGGTCGACTATCGGAAGGTATTCGATAACGATAACATCGTTTTGAACATTGGGGATTCGTCGCCTCTAAACTTAGACCAGTATCTGATTTTCGCAAAAGGAGCTCATAACATCGGAATTCTCGGAAGAGGCACCATTGATGCCCAAGGTGGTGCATTTTATGATATGGAAAAAACGAGAAAAACAGACAAGCACAAACCAAACGGGATCGAGTATACGCTCAAGGCATGGCGTCCTGGCCCTACGATCGCTTTTTTCGATTGCGAGCAACTAAGAATCGAGGATATTACCTTACTTAACAACCCATATTATGGTGTCTTTCTGAGTGGATGTACGCACGTGTGGGTTCTGAAGATACGAATCGAGACGAACGCCGGCTTTATTAACGGCGACGGCATACACATCCAGTCATCAAAGAATATAACTATTTCACAATGCCACGTCGATTCCGAAGACGATGCTATCTGCATCTTCACCAATTGTTGGGGGTACTACGGCGACATTTCCGATAATTGCAGGGCGATCACGGTGAGCGATTGCGTGCTATCTTCATCGTGCTGTGGGATTCGAATCGGCTATTCGGGATCCGGCGCTATCAGCGACATAGTCTTCTCGAATATCGTCATAAAACGGGGACAAAGAGCTATCGATTTCATCTGCAACGGCCCTAGTGGGTACGATAACGTACCCAATTTTTTTGGCGGCTCATCAATACGGAACATTATCTTCACTAACATACTTGCGAATAATGTACTTTTGGGAATCACAGCGAATATCCTGCCTGATGCACAGATGCCTGCGTGCATTGAGAACATCGTTTTGTCAGGATTGCGTATCAATAGCAGCAATGGCAACTATCTTGTGGGGAGCGATATGATTCCGATAAAAAATATCACATTTTGCGACACGGAGTTTAGTATCTCTGGACGGCTGGCATCGTCTTCCGTTGCTTTGCCAGATCCGGCTCCGGTATTCAGCCACATTGCCTTTTCACATGGGCTAATTATTAGAAACACCGAGGACATACGGTTCTTCAATTCTCGGATATTGTTTAAGCCTGATGCGTGCGGGTGGAAAAGCGGTGTATTCATCGAACGCAGCAGAAAGATCAACGACAAGGGATTGCAGATAGAGAAGGACTCCGCATGCGAAAAGGAGCGAATTGTTATGGCAATTTCCGATCACGACGCACAATGATCGAACGACAATCTGGGGACACGCAACCGGCGATCATGGTTACGTTCTTGCGAGAAATCCAGTAGCGGGTCATGTCATGCAGAAATTGGGCATGACACGAGAAGGACTTTGCAGGCAACATCTCAAAAAATCGGACAGGTACAAAGCTCTCGTCATTTGCGGCATTCTCGGAACTGAGTGGGAACAAACCTGCGAACAATGCGCTGCACCTACCCTCATCCGCCGTTGCAAGCCAATAAGTCTACATCAACATCACAAGATGGTGAATTGAAACTCAAAACATTTGTTGGGAAAGTACCAAATAACGATTTCGCCATGCCGATGATTGCCAATGAGGTTTCGCCTGGTAGTGTTCAAGGGTGTTTTGTCGATGCGAACACAGAGGAATGTATCGTTGCATTATACCCCAAGGGTATGAAGTGTCCTGACAGAAATTTATCAATCCAAGTGAGTGGTCGAGTTCAAACCGTCACATCATCACCCCCGAGTTCTAGAAAAGATAAGCTATTTATGAGATATAATCAGAAGGTAATCGTTGTTGATTCATGGAAGTATATTGAATGAATCCTAACAAGAACATGCACGGTATCGTCGCATACGCGTCGAACCGTGATGTTTGACGTTCGGTCATCAGAAAAACATCCAAAAAATATGTTGGTAGAGATCCATCGATCGTGGTATCGTAATACCATTTGGGTTCAGGATTTAGAATAACACCATGTGTTTTATCTGGTTTTTTTTAATTGCATTTGATAGAATCGCTTGTGTTGTATGATTGATTGGGGAGATTGAAGTGAGGACATATGAAGAAATAAATAAAAGGATAAGAAAAGGCGAAGCAGTAGTTGTAACTGCTGAGGAAATTATTGATATAGTTGAAGAAAAGGGCATAAAAAAAGCAGCAAAAGAAGTAGATGTTGTAACAACAGGCACATTTGCCCCAATGTGTTCCTCGGGAGCCTTTATTAATTTCAACAATTCAAAGCCAAAGATAAGGGCTCAGAAAGTATGGTTGAACGGTGTTAATGCGTATGCCGGTCTTGCTGCCAGCGATGTTTATCTTGGGGCAACGGAACTTCCTGATGAAGATTTATTAAATAAGGTATTCCCGGGCAGCTTCAAATATGGAGGCGGGCACGTGATAGAGGATTTAGTTGCCGGCAAGAATATAAAACTTCATGCAATATCTTATGGAACAGATTGTTATCCAAATAAAGAGATTGAAACGGTAATAGACATAAAAAGCGTAAATCAGGCTATTCTGACAAACCCAAGAAACGCATATCAAAATTACAACGTTGCAATAAATAAATATTCCGACAGAAACATATACACTTATATGGGCATTCTAAAGCCAAATATCGGGAATGCGAATTATTGCAGCGCCGGACAATTAAGCCCTTTACTGAATGATCCTTTTTACAAGACTATCGGCATAGGAACAAAAATATTCCTTGGAGGAGGAGAAGGATTTATCTACTGGGAAGGAACTCAGCATAACCCACGTGTTAAAAGAGGTCCCAATGGTGTTGTAAGAGCTCCGGCAGGAACTATTGCCGTGACTGGAGATTTAAAAGGAATGTCTCAGGAATGGCTAAAAGGTACAAGTATTACAGGCTACGGGGTAAATTTAACAGTTGGCATAGGCATTCCAATCCCAATTTTAAACGAAGAAATGGTTAAGTATACGTCTGTAAAGGATGAGGATATTTATGCTCCAATAGTGGATTATAGTAAGGACTATCCTAATGGGGTCAAAAAGAATTATGGCGAGGTTAATTACAAACAGTTAAGAGATGGATATATAGAGATAGAAGGGGGAAAAGTTTCTACAGGTGCATTGTCTAGTTATAAGAAAGCAAGAGAAATAGCTACAATACTTAAAGATAGGATAAAAAAGGGAAAATTTGAATTGACGAAACCCGTTAAATCTCTTTCCTCTACATAGGAGAAGCCGTGATTAAAAAAAGGGTTGTTTTAACCTTTCCACATGAAGTAGTCAGCCAGCCGGTGGTATATCATCTTGTTAAGGACTACAATTTAATGATAAACATACTTAGAGCCAAAGTTACCCCGCAGGAGCAGGGAAGATTAGTGGTGGAAATAAGCGGCAAAAATAAAGAACTGGAAGCTGGCATGGATTATCTGGCAAAGTTAAATATAGATATTCAGCCTCTTGCACGCGATATTAAATGGCATGAAAGTAAATGTGTTCATTGTACTGCCTGTATACCGCATTGCCCGACAAACGCTATATCATTAAATAGAGATACAATGAAAGTATCATTTGATGAGCAAAAGTGTATAGCTTGTGAGCTTTGTGTTCCCACCTGTCCATATCAAGCAATTGAAATAGTAATTTAGCTTATGTATTTAGAAAAGATAAACACCCCTAAAGATTTAAAAAAGCTGGATATTAAAACACTTTCTCTGCTGGCTCCTGAAATAAGAAAACTGATAATTGAAACCGTTTCGCAAACTGGCGGGCACCTCGCTTCAAATCTTGGTGTTGTTGAACTTACGATAGCTCTGCACTATGTCTTTAATTGCCCTGACGACAAGATAATCTGGGATGTCGGACATCAGGCATATACACATAAAATGTTTACAGGAAGAAGAGATAAATTTCATACACTTCGTCAATTTGGGGGAATGAGCGGCTTTACAAAAATAGAAGAAAGCAAGTATGACACTTTTGGCACAGGACATGGAAGTACCTCAATTTCAGCTGCTCTTGGTATGGCATGCGCGCAAAAATTAACAAGCAACAAAAATAAGCTCATAGCTGTAGTTGGAGACGGTGCGCTTACCGGAGGCATGGCATTTGAGGCTTTAAACCATGCCGGGCACATAAAAGAAAATCTAACTGTAATTTTAAATAGTAATGAAATGAGTATATCTCAAAATGTTGGAGCATGGTCTCAGTATCTGAATAGAATTACGACTAATCCAATATACAATAGAGTCAGAGGAGATTTGGAACTAGTGTTAAAGAGAGTTCCAAGGTTTGGTAGTCTGTTAGTTGACAGCGCAAAGAAATTAGAAAAAAGTCTTAAGATGCTTCTTATTCCCGGAATATTATTTGATGAATTAGGTTTCCGTTATATCGGTCCAATTGATGGACACAATATCCCATTGCTTATAGAGACACTGGATAATATCAAAAGTTTTAAAGGTCCTGTCTTACTGCATGTATTAACAAAGAAAGGGAAAGGTTATAAGTTTGCAGAGGAGAACCCTACGAGATTTCATAGCGCAAAACCGTTTGATATTGCAACAGGTACATGGAAAATCAAGGACACAGACAAGAAACGCAAAACATATACAGAACTCTTTGGTTCTGCTCTGACCAAATTGGCACAAAAAGATAAAAGCATAGCAGCAATAACTGCAGCTATGCCGGATGGAACAGGACTTAGAGAGTTTGCTCAAAAATTTTCTGACAGATTCTTTGATGTTGGCATGGCAGAGCAGCATGCTGTTACATTTGCAGCAGGATTAACTTTAAAGGGGTTAAAACCTGTTTTAGCGGTCTACTCAACTTTTCTCCAGCGTGCATATGATCAGATTTTACATGATGTGTGTTTACAAAAACTGCCTGTAATTTTCGCAATTGATAGAGCTGGTTTAGTAGCAGGAGACGGGTCAACACATCATGGAGTTTTTGATCTTTCATACCTTTCGATGATTCCAAATATGACGATTATGGCTCCAAAGGATGGGAATGAATTGGAAAGCATGCTTTCTAAGGCGATAGAATATAATCAGCCAGTCTCTATAAGATATCCAAAAGATTATACCGTGAAATTCGATTCGAATTCTATTCAGAAGATTGAAATTGGAAAAGGAGAAATATTGAGAAAGGGTGCTGATGTTGCGATATTGGCAATAGGAACAATGGTCTATCCTGCCTTAGAAGCAGCAGAAATATTAGAGAAGAAAAATATAAAGGCTTCTGTAATTAATATGAGATTTGTTAAGCCGTTGGATACAGAACTAATTGAAAAAGTTGTATCTCAGACGAAAAAAATCGTAACAGTTGAAGAAAATGTTGTTACCGGTGGATTTGGGATGAGCATTGCAGAATATGTAGAGACGCAAAATCTTGCGTCTCTACATGTTGCGTCTCTACATATTGGATTACCTGACAAATTTATTGAGCAAGGTCCGCGGCATCTCCTATTGAAAAAGTACAAACTGGATGGCTCTGGTATTGCAGAAACTATCCTGAGCTGGTTTAAATGACGTGGATCATTTTGAACTGGTTTCCGATTTTTCCCCAAAAGGTGATCAGCCAAAGGCAATCAGACAGCTTGTAGATGGAATTGAAACCGACAAAAAGCATCAGACACTCCTTGGTGTTACCGGCTCAGGTAAGACCTTTGTGCTGGCAAATGTTATCCGCAATATAAATAAACCTACACTTATTATTTCTCATAATAAAACTCTGGCAGCACAGTTGTACGGTGAATTCAAAATGTTTTTCCCCAATAATGCTGTTGAATATTTTGTCAGTTATTATGATTATTACCAGCCTGAAGCATATATTCCACAGACGGACACATATATAGAAAAAGACGCTTCAATCAATGATGATTTGGACAGGCTAAGGCTTGCGGCTACAAGCTCACTGCTTTCACGCAGAGATGTGATTATAGTTTCCAGCGTATCATGTATATATGGACTTGGCTCTCCTGATGAATGGAAAGACTTGTTATTGATGTTTCAGAAAGATGATGAATTTAAACGGGAAGATATCCTGAGAAAACTTGTTGATATTCAGTATGAGCGTAACGATATTGACTTTCATCGCGGCACGTTCAGAGTAAAAGGCGATACCATAGAAATTTTTCCTTCATACGAAGAAATTCCTGTGAGGATAGAACTATTTGGAGACAGAATAGATAGAATTTCCCAAATTAATTACATAACGGGTAAAGTATTAACAAATCTCGACAGAATTGCAATATATCCTGCAAAGCATTTTGTTACGACATCTGCTCGCATTAAAACCGCAGAAGAATCCATAAAAGAGGAATTAACGCAAAGACTGTCGGAACTTAAAAATCAAGGAAAACTGGTTGAGGCGCAGCGTTTGGAGACAAAAACAAAATATGATCTGGAAATGCTCAACGAAATCGGGTACTGCGCGGGAATTGAGAACTATTCAAGACATTTAAGCGAAAGAGAACTGGGGGAGAAGCCTTATACTCTCATTGATTACTTTGGTAAGGATTTTTTAATGATTATTGATGAATCTCATGTTTCTGTTCCACAAATACGCGGCATGTATAACGGAGACAGATCTAGAAAGCAGACCCTTGTTGATTTTGGTTTTAGATTACCCTCTGCTCTGGATAACAGACCTTTAAACTTTGTGGAATTTAACAAAACAATAAATCAAGCAATATTTGTCTCTGCAACACCTGCTGAGTATGAGCTTGAATTGTCTCAAAAGTGTTCGGGAGGGCAGGTTGTTGAGCTTGTTATACGTCCGACGGGTCTAATTGACCCAAAAGTAGAAGTTAGACCTACCGAAAATCAAATAGAAGATCTTATGAAAGAAATTCAGAAAAGAGTCGCAAAAAAAGAGAGGGTGCTTATTACAACTTTGACTAAACGTATGGCGGAGGACTTGGCTGAATATCTAAATCAACATGAAATACGTGTCAGGTATCTGCATTCTGATATTGATACAATAAAAAGAGTTGATATATTACGTGATCTTAGACTTGCAAAATTTG
>CAZMXO010000019.1:0-14666 GCA_964570265.1 uncultured bacterium | reverse complement strand
GCGAACAGTTGAAAATAAGCGTTGTGCCTAAACTTAATAAAACACTAAACATTGGGCTCATAGGAATAATTTATGAATTTAAGACAATAACTCGTAAATATGGTCCAATCGGAGCACTTGTTCAAGGATGCAATCAAACCATAAGTTTAATACGGCTCACATACAAGTCTGTATGGATGCTCATAAAAGGGGAAATATCTCTTAAAACACTTGGAGGTCCCATAATGATTGCACAGCTTGCAGACCAACAGGCAAAAGAGGGACTTGTGAGTCTGTTTTTTTTCATTGCTATGCTAAGTGTAAATCTTGCTATAATTAATATGCTGCCAATCCCCGTGCTTGACGGCGGACACATACTCTTCTTTCTAATAGAAGTTATAAAAGGCAAACCAGTTAGTGAAAAATGGCTTGAATGGACAACAAAATTCGGTATTGCGTTTCTTCTAACTCTAATGTTATACATATCATTTAACGACATTATGAGAAATGTTGGAGATAAGATAAAAAATATTTTCCATGAAAAAAACACTTCACAAAACAATCAATCCTCTACTCAAACGCCGTAACACCAGACCTGTTAAAGTCGATAATATTATAATAGGCGGAGGTGCTCCGATATCTGTACAATCTATGACAAAAACAGATACCAGAGATATTGATGCTACAGTTAGTCAAATAAATAGTCTGGAGAAAACAGGTTGTGAAATTATAAGGGTTGCGGTCCCTGATATTGAAGCAGCAAAATGTTTGGGAGAAATAAAAAAACAGATTAACATTCCTCTTATTGCCGATATACATTTTTCGTATCAACTTGCATTGGAAGCAATAAAACAAGGTGTTGATAAATTAAGACTTAACCCGGGAAATATTTCCAGTCAAAAACATCTCAATATGATTCTTTCTGCAGCAGCAGAAAAAGGCATAGCAATCCGGGTAGGGGTAAATGCAGGTTCAATGAAAAAGGATCCGAAATCCGAAATCCGAAATCCAGAACTAATGGTAAACGAATGTCTCAAGTATTTAAAGATTTTTGAAAAGCATAAATTTTATAATATTATCATAGCGCTAAAGTCTTCAGATGTACTCTCTACAGTGGAAGCTTATAGACTAATGGCAGCTAAATGCAACTATCCGTTTCACCTCGGTATTACAGAGGCTGGACCATTACCTGAAGGACTCATCAAATCTTCTGTTGGGCTAGGCATACTCCTCTCTGAAGGCATTGGCGATACCATCAGAGTCTCACTTACCGCGCCTCCTGAAGAAGAAGTAAAAGCAGGATTCAAGATATTACAATCACTCAAACTCAGAGAATACGGTCCAGAGATTATATCCTGTCCTACCTGTGGCAGATGTAAAGTTGACATCATAGGAATTGTAACGGAACTAAAAAAACAACTTGAACCCATTGCCTTGCAATTACCGTCTATAAAAATTGCTGTCATGGGTTGCGAAGTAAATGGACCTGGTGAAGCCAAAGAGGCAGATATTGGAATTGCGGGAGGAAAAACCTCAGGAATTCTCTTCTGCAAGGGCAAAATAGTTAAAAGAGTCAAAAAAGAAAAACTCGTTCAAGAATTGATAAGCAGAATCAAAGCCCTCCTTTAAAGGAAGATTCAGCCTCCGCCCTTTTTTCTTTTAATCTGATTAGTTTTCTCGCTGGAATGCGTTGTTAAGCGTTTAATTCTTCAAATTCAATAGGACAACCAACATGGGGTATTTCCCAATCTAGTAAAATCTGCCTCCAAATAGTATCTCTTGATGACAAAGAGACTCCAGCCCTAAACTGCCCAAAGACAAAGAAGAATACAATCTTATCTTCAACTTCATGAAAAAATAAATCAAAACCAGAAGAACGAATATACTCGTGTTCTTCTGGCGTAGAATTCAAAAGACTGACAAGTTTTTTTTCAATTTCATTAGACTTCAATATAAAATATGGCCAAGGGGTATTGTTTTTTCCT
This sequence comes from uncultured bacterium, assembly GCA_964570265.1. Classification (GTDB taxonomy): domain Bacteria; phylum JAHJDO01; class JAHJDO01; order JAHJDO01; family JAHJDO01; genus JAHJDO01. The sequence continues at coordinate 12,702 of CAZMXO010000019.1, read as the reverse complement.
ATTATATGGTCTTTTGCGAGTTGCATATTCTCAATGCCCAAAGTAGGAGCAAGAATTTCTAATCCCATTTTTAGTAATAGTTTAGCTATGTCATAACAAGTTTCATCATGCAAAGGCATCGCAATTTTTCCCGAGGAATTATTAGCATCATGTAGTATTGGGATTTTTTCCCAATCAGCACTTGCCGATACAATATTGTCTTGTAATTCTGGTTCGGCAAACCATGATACCCCATGGACATCAGAACGAGCAGGTTTTCTTTTCTTTGTAACAACGCCTAGACGACAACGCTCAAGCCCTAGGATAGAACTATTTAAAATACGTGACTCAAAGCTTGAGCAAATATTATTACATTGATCGCAAACCCAACCTGGCTGTAAGACTAATAAATCATTTCCTAATGAGTGAGGAACAATGTGTTCCTTCGATGAAAAAGGACCATTATTACCACAAAATATACAAATATTAGAAGGCAATAATTTAGGTAGATTTAAATTCATTGTTTATTTTCGTTTAACGTCGCAAATCAGCGGTGGCGCTAGCCGTCCGCTGCATTTGTCTTGTTAGGCTTTTAATAAATCTTCTTCCATCTCTTGAATGCTCGAACATCTGAAGCTTTCAATCCAAACCATTCGCCCTCTTTTCTCTTATCTGCAAATCTATTATGCCAATAATGTTCTATTCCAGATGGATCATCTGTTTCGATAGTATGGATAGGCGTTATTTTCTCCGGTAATTCCAGACGGATTTCACCTTCTCGCCTAATTAGGTTGTATGTTTTGCCTATCTTATATTCCTTACGATTCCCGTGCTTTATTAGGTAGACATACCCAACCTTGTGGGAATCTGGTTCCTCTTTTTTTTCAATCACTGTTTGAAGGGAATCGTTTAGTGGTAAACATATATCAATAATATCTTGAAAGTTCCCTTGTGATGTGCAGTAATCAAGAATCCTGCTAACTAGTTCAGGTTTATTGCCGAGACGATTCCTTATGGTCGTAATATTTGGGAAATTTTTATCAGACTGTCTCTTTATCTTTAGTTCGGGTTTCGTAGGGAAATGCCCAATCTCTCTTGTATAGTCAATAATCTTTTTTATTATCCATTCTTCGTCGAAGGCTGGTAAGGAAAACTTATTGGGCTCAAACCCCGCTTCCTTTTGGGCATCAGACCATTTCGTCCAGATAATTCCATACCAATCTTTCTTCTCAATTCCTGTTTCTTCTCGAAAGCGATCAATTCCAAGAGGTACACCACCGTTTTCTTTCGCTGTCCGTTTAATTTCAGAAAGTATGCGTTCTTTTCTCATATATTCCTTAGCCTAACATACATCATTGATCCGCTACCCTTATTTTGTTACGATAGCAAACAATTGTGTAAAATATCAAGAAATATATTCGAAAAACAAACTTGCCTTTTCCGGTTTGCATAGCTACGCCTATTATTAAGTTGGTAGCTGTATAATAATAAGTTTTATTATTTCAGGGGGAGGGATGACAAACGAGATTTTTTCACTTCTTTCGCAGTAGCAGAAAATAGATTTTATGTTCCAAAAATGTTTCTTGACATAATTGTTACCATTTGTTAACTTATTGTAACGAGGAGGTGTATGTTATGGGAACAGTCATTAGCGGTGCCCGAATTCCTGAGGTTTTACAAAAGAATCTAAAAGATTTTTGTCAAGGACATGGTTTGAAAATAAGTTATTTTGTCAGCAAGGCTATTGAAGAAAAACTGCGCGAGGCTAAAGAGAATGAAAAAGACATTGCCCTTTTTGAAGCCCGCAAGGATGAAGCGGAAATATCAGAAAAAGAGATGGATACATATCTGAAGTCGCTAAGAATTGATGTATAGTTTAGTATATAAGTCCAGCGTTAAGAAAGAGTTTGCGTCTATCCCTAAAAAAGATGTAGAAAATATAATTAAAAAAATAAAAGAGTTAAAAGCTAACCCTTTGCCTGTGGGCGTAAAAAAAATTAAACAAGGTACTGTATCTTATTTTCGACTGCGATGTGGAAACTTTCGCGTTGGATATCTGTTGGATTTTTCTGAGAAAGTTGTGAGAATAGTCTATATACGCAGACGAAATGAAAGTACTTACTCAAATTTTTAAGCATCCGGATTCCACGATTTAACTAATTTCCCTCTATAATCCTTTCTTTTATCTTATTATAGAAAAATGATATTAGTATCAGGATTATTCCAAGAACTATGAAAGAAATCATGCGATATATTTTGCCAAGATTCCACAAATCATAAAAGAAGACCTTTAATATTGTCAGCCATAGAAGTCCTATAGCGCTTACCCGAATGTATTTGTTTCTCCACACAAATCCTCCTGCCATTAAACATGAGGCGTATATTGTCCAAAAAAGAGAAAAGAACATGTTTCTCTGATTGCCAAAACCTCTGTGCAGAGTCTCTCCTAAATATTTATAATGTCTGTATATCTCAGAGTTAACATACCAGAAGAACTGAATTATAGAACTTGTAACTAAAACTTTTTCTAACCCTTTTTCAATATTAGTCATGTTAAATTTAAACCAATGATACAAAAATCCTGCAAAAGCCGTTGAACTCGCAACAATGAAATGAGTAATAAAGCGTTGATTAATAAAGAAAGTTTTTTCTAAAACGGGGGAGGTGCTGAGCTCAAAAAACGTAGATTTAAATATTGCCAGATACAACATGAGAAGACCAAATGTTCTAGTCCATACGCGATTAAATTTTAAACCCAGATAGATCAGACCTGTTCCACATACAGCCCAACCGAGCTTAAGCCAGTAAGAGTCAAGATAGATTCCAAGCCCCCAGCCAACAAAAATTATTCCCAGAGCTTCATAATATCCTCTTATCATTTCAGGCAAAGACTTTTTATTTAAGGACAATGCTATGTACCCCACAGCAAGCAAACCCATTACAAAACACGCTTGATTCAAATAGCTGTTTTTCAGTAAGGAATATTGAATGATATTAAATAAAATTGGATTTCCAACAATTATTAGTTCTTCAAATTTCGATGCTTTTTGTTTCCACTTAATAAGCTGGATATTTGTTAATGCCAAAAAATATACATAAAACAAGACAGCTCCTGAAAGCACAGGCGCTATTTTGGCGACGGGATATTGTGGAAAACAAGACAGCCAGAACACAATATATGTACCGGTAAACATGATAGCGTTCAATACACGCCAGTTTTTGTATCTTGCTATTACTCCAAAGGCAATATCTATGATCAGTAAATAGCCAAATAATCCCAATAAATTCGGGTTATCCGTATGAACAAGAATCGGGACAAGAAAGGCGCCGATAAGGCATAATAGACTCAGGGATAGAGAATTATGGCGCATTGATATATAAGAACTTCCTGCAATTATAAGTATCAGGATAATGAATGCCGCCGGAAGCGAAATCAGATGATAATAATTATATCCAACATATATTGATAGATATATTATTGCTGTTCCAAGACCAGTTAAGCTCTGCGCAAAGTTTTTTAATTTTTTCTTATTGAGATACTCGCCCAAACCGATTATAAAAACACCGGATACCACCCCCAATATTATTCTACCCAATTCTTTTATCCATTGATGCTCAAAAGCATATTTAAGGAAAAAACTAATCCCTATCAGAAATGCAAATATTCCGATTTTATTCAGCAAATTACCTCCTATAAGCAACTCAATCTCGGAAGGAGACCTTGTCTCTTTTTTGGCACGAAATGTTTCTACAACAGGAGGAGCTTTTATAACGGGAGGTTCAGCAGTCTCCGGTTTCATATTCCCAGATAACCTGTTTCCCAGATTTCTTATTTTATCAGACTGAGTTTGATTTAACTTTTTAAGCTCTGCTAACTCGTTCCTAATTTCCTCATTAGTCATGATTTGTTCCCTCGTTTTCACCAAAAACTTTAATCATCTCTATTAAGAACACTCGTCTTATTTGCATTTTATCTTTTATCTTGTCCACCAAGTTTACGATATCCAATAAATATAAGAATTACAAAAGCAACCAGAAGTGACAAAAATCTCATCCAATCCTGTAATTCTGACCAATACCAGCAATAACCGTTCAAAAGAGCAAAAATTCCACCAAAAATAAGTCCTGTCCCAATACTTTGAACTGCGATGACAGAACCAACGATGATTGCGGCTATACCTATTGGAGCAGATACAAAAAACAAATGTGTTTGAAAACGTTTTTTGTGCTCTTTAAATTTCTTGTTAAGTTGCGATTTCTCTTTTTCAAGCTCTATTTTTTCAGCAGTGGTCGCTCTTTGGTAACGTTGATAATAGTTCTCAACCTGATAGTCCTGTCTCTTCGGACGTGGGCTAAAAGTACTTACCCCAAAATGGACCATCATTGGCAGAATAACCGCGATTCCAAATCCTAAGGCGATTTTTTTTGCAATCATTTTTCATTTCCTCCTTGTTAAATTAACACTTTGTTAAATTTTTCTGATTTTGTCTTTTGTATTTTCTTATCATCTTCTTTTAGCTTTTTATTATACCATTAAATATCCATAAATACTTCAAGGTGTTTTGTGCAAATTCATTCTGCTTTACAACCTAGTATAGATAAATTATAATTCATAGCAATAAACAGTTATAAATAGGAAAAATATAAAATATTATGCGTTGGACCGAATCTCTTATAAATACTCTGTGGCAAGCGCCGTCTGAGGCGGAAATTTCGTCTCATAAACTAATGCTTCGCGCCGGGCTCATCAAAAAGCTCGCTGCAGGCATATACGTCTTTATGCCTCTGGGACTCAAAGTATTACGCAAAATAGAAAATATTGTTCGAGAAGAAATGGATAATTCCGGTGCTTTAGAACTTTTGATGCCGACTCTCCAGCCTGAGCAGTTGTGGCAGGAAAGTGGAAGATGGGATACGATTGGTAAAGAGATGATAAAGGTTCAAGATCGCCGCGAAAGACAATTTGGTCTTGGCCCAACACATGAAGAGGTTGTAACCGATATTATTCGCAAAGAGATCAAATCATATAAACAGCTACCTGTTACACTTTATCAGATTCAAATAAAATTCAGAGATGAAATAAGACCCCGATTTGGAATTATCAGAGCCAGAGAGTTTATTATGAAAGATGCTTACAGCTTTGATAAGGATATTGAGGGATTAAATAAAAACTATAAGAAAATGTACAATACTTATTGTAAGATTTTTGACAGATGCGCATTGAAATATCAGATAGTTGAAGCAGAATCCGGAATTATGGGAGGAGATGTATCTAACGAATTCATGGCTTTGGCTGATTCAGGAGAGGATGCAATCGTTATATGTCAATCCTGTGGATATAGCGCAAGTATGGAAAAAGCCGGAGGAAACAAATGTCCCAAATGTGCCAAGCAGATGGAAACTAAGAGAGGTATAGAACTCGGGCATATATTTAAACTTGGGACTAAATACAGTAAGTCTATGGGAGCAAAATTTCTCGATAAAGACGGCAAGGAAAAATCAATTATAATGGGATGCTATGGGATTGGAATATCCAGAATTATCGCAGCAGTCATAGAACAAAATAACGATAAAAATGGAATAGTATGGCCAAAATCAATTGCTCCATATCAAGTAGAAATTTTGCCTGTTAATGTCAATGATAAAGAGACAATGCAGATAGCAGAAAATATATATAAAATTTTGCTATCAAGGAAAATAGAGGTCATTATTGATGATAGGAACGAACGGCCGGGTATAAAATTCAAGGATGCAGATTTAATTGGCATACCAGTCAGAATTACAATTAGCTCCAAGAAAGTAAAAGATAATATCGTGGAAATCCACAAAAGAGATACAGGTGAGAATAGACTAGTTAATATAGATGATTTGCCGGAAAATTTGACAAATATCTGTAGCTTTGTATAATTAGCTTTGATGCTGTGAAAGTGAGTTTGGTATGCCTAATCCAAAAATGCCGGAAAGACCGCGACGTGATGTTAGATTCTCTATATCAATTCCAGTAGAATATGAAAAGACCTACAGCATTGCGAAAGAAGTAATAGTTAAGAAAACTACTGCGCGGGATCTTAGTGGAAGCGGGATACAATTTGAAACGGACGAAAATATTCCAAAAGGCATAAAGCTTGCGCTTAGAATAAAAATGCCGCGCATGACAGAATTCCTTACAATCCATGCTGAAGTAACCAACTCTGAGAAAATTGGTGATAACTTATATGATATAGGAGCAAAATTCCTAGAAATGTCTCGTGAAGCCAGGGATGCCATAAATATGTTCTATTACATTAATAGATTTGAAGGGAAGGGTCCCCTAGCTACCTATCAGAAATAGCTACGCTTTCTCATATTCTGTTTTAATTTTCTTCATATCCTGCCAGACAAGTCTTTTTTCACCTGGACTGTATAACAGATAAGCTGGATGAAATGTAGGAATTAATTTTGTATTTCTGTATTCAAAAAATCTCCCCCTAAGTTGAGAAATAGGCTGTTGGCTATTGAGAAGAGTTTGTGTAGCAAACTTACCTAAAGTACAAATGATTTTTGGCTTCATTATGCTTATCTGTTCCAACAAATATCCTTGACACATAGCAATTTCAGACGGTTCAGGATTTCTATTCCCAGGGGGCCTACATTTAAGTATATTAGCTATATAAACATCCGTTCTCTTAAGTCCTATTGAATTTATTATTTTCGTTAAAAGCTTTCCTGCTTTTCCAACAAATGGTTCACCCTGAAGGTCTTCATCTTTTCCGGGAGCCTCTCCCACAAACATAAGCTTTGCATGCTCATCTCCAGCACCAAAAACCGGATTAGTTCTTGTTTTTGCAAGCGGACACTTTTGACAGTTATTTACTTTTTCTTTTAAGTCTAAGAGACCTCCTGCACACTCAGCCTGTACAGAATTCTCAACTTTTATGCCTTGTTCGCATAGATACTGTTTTGTGAGCTTCACAACATCCAGTAGTTCTTCTTGTAGAGATTGCTTATCCATACTCATTACCCATTTGCCCCACAGCATTTCTTGTACTTCTTTCCACTTCCGCATGGACAGGGTTCGTTACGACCTACCTTTTTCGCTTCTCTTCTATACGGCTCAATTGGAGCTTCGCCTTCATGTTGATTTGTATGCATTTTCTGTTGCTGAGACATTTGTCTTTGGCGATCTTTAGCCTGCTGCATACTGAGATGTCTCATATCCTTTGCCTGTTCGTGGCTAAGATGTTGAGATGAAGCATCAAAAACTTCTTTCATATGTATTCCATCATCCCCAACCTGAACCTTTAAAACATACTCAATGATTTCATCTTCTATACTCTCAATCATCTCGTAGAACATATTAACTCCTTCCCTCTTATATTCCACAAGTGGATCCTTCTGTCCATAAGCCTGATACCCTATGCCTTCCCTAAGAGTATCCATAGCATAGAGGAGATCCTTCCATTTTGTATCTATTGCACGCAGCATTATTGCCTGCTCAGCCTGAGGGATAATTGCACTTTTCTTGGCTTTATAAGCCGTATTAATCCTGTTAACCAAGGAATTCTTCAGTTCCTGACATTCTATCTTAACAGGGTCTACTTCGCCCTTATTAAAAGAAAGACCTGTGCTCTGTCTAAGCCAAGCTGAAAGCCCGTCCAAATCCCATTCTTCAGGATGGACGTTTTCCGGAGCATAAACAGAAAGTCTTTTCACTACAATTTCATTTATCATATCGGATACATAATCTTCTAAATCTTTACCTTCCAGCACCATATCTCTTTGCTGGTAAATTACCTCTCTTTGTTTATTCATCACATCATCGTATTTGAGCAAGTCCTTACGTATGTCAAAATTGCGACCTTCGACTCTCTTTTGAGCATTTTCTATTGCTCTTGTTACCATTCTATGTTCTATTGGCTGCCCATCAGGCATGCCCAGCCTTTCCATAAGCCCCTTAATTCTGTCAGAACCAAAAATTCGCATAAGGTCATCCTCAAAAGATAGGTAAAATCTTGAAGAGCCCGGATCTCCCTGCCTGCCTGCACGTCCGCGAAGCTGATTATCTATACGCCTTGACTCATGACGTTCTGTGCCTAATATGTGCAACCCCCCGCGATCCGCTATGCCGTCTCCCAAAACAATATCAGTTCCTCTGCCAGCCATGTTCGTTGCTATTGTCACAGATTTTTCCTGACCTGCTCTCTCTATTATCTTTGCCTCCTGTTCATGATATTTAGCATTTAAGACCTCATGAGGAATCCTTTCTTTCTTAAGCATCTGATCCAGAACTTCTGACTTTTTTATAGATATTGTACCTACAAGCACAGGCCTTCCAATCTTATAAAGCTCTTTAATCTCCTCCACTATAGCCTTAAATTTTTCCCTCTCTGTTTTATAAATAACATCCGGATAGTTAGTTCTCTGAAGAACTTTATTTGTAGGAATTACAACTACCTCTAAATTGTAGATCTTGTGAAATTCAACAGCTTCAGTCTCTGCCGTTCCAGTCATTCCAGCCAGTTTTTTATACATCCTGAAATAATTTTGGAATGTTACCGTTGCAAGTGTTTGGCTTTCCTGTTCTATCTTCACTCCCTCTTTTGCCTCAAGAGCTTGATGCAAGCCATCCGAATAACGCCTTCCGGGCATAATTCTGCCAGTGAACTCATCTACAATAATCACCTGACCATCTTTCACCATATAATCCTTATCCCGCTGGAAATTGCAATGCGCTTTAATCATTTGCTCCGCATGATGCTTATATTCCATGGTTTCAATAGTATGAAGGTCTTTTAAACCCAGAAGCTTGGCTACTTTTAATTCTCCTTCTTCAGTAAGATAGGTAGTACTAGCTTTTTCGTCCTTTATATAGTCCCCTGTTTCCTGTTTGGCTTCCTCATTGCGTATTCCTTCTTTAAGTCGCGAGAAAATTTGTTCTAATTTATAGTACTTATCCGTCGATTCCTCAGTCGGTCCGGAGATAATTAACGGGGTACGGGCTTCATCTATTAAAATGCTGTCTACTTCATCAACAACAGCATAATTAAGTCTCCTTTGCGCTCTATCCTCTTTTCTTACAACCATATTATCTCTTAAATAATCAAACCCAAATTCATTATTTGTTCCGTAAGTAATATCGGCTCCGTAGGCAATTTGTCTTTCCTGAGGATTCATATCGTGTTGAATAAAACCTACAGACAATCCCAGAAATTTATATACCTCTCCCATCCAAGATGCATCTCTTTTTGCCAGAAAGTCATTCACTGTTACTATATGAACTCCCTTGCCTGAAAGCGCATTGAGATATGCAGACAGTGTTGCAACAAGTGTTTTTCCTTCCCCTGTTGACATCTCCACAATCTTTCCCTCGTGAAGCACTACTCCTCCTATGAGCTGCACATCAAAATGCGGTCCAAATCTCCGCTGATTTGGATCTCCAAAAAGTTTCTTTGCAATCTCCGAACTGGAAAAGACACGTTTTGCAGCCTCTTTAACTACAGCAAACGCCTCAGGAAGAATCTCATCTTCAGTTTCTCCATTTTTCAGCCGCGCTCTGAACTCGTCAGTTTTAGCCTGTAACTGAGAATCAGAAAGATTCTGATACTCTTTCCAGAATTGGTTTATAGTGTCTACATACTGCCATAACTTTTTGAGCTCACGGTCATTTTTAGTGCCAAAAAATTTGTGAAGAATATAGCTAAACATTTTACTCCTGTACCAATACTTATTGCTCAGTCGGGGCGACTGGATTCGAACCAGCGACCTCTTGAACCCCATTCAAGCGCGCTACCAAGCTGCGCCACGCCCCGAATAACTACCTGTTCAAAATAGCTCGTATATCGGTAAGCTCTTTTTTGATATCTTTTATTATATTAACTAGTTCGCGATCTTGCGGCTTTTTTAAATTGTTTTTGATTCCCTCAAGCTGTTTCTTTGCGCCCTCTCTTGTGTATAAATCCTCACGGATAAGACTTTTTAACCGAAGTATAAGATTAATATCTTTTTTAGTATAACTCCTTTTACCGTCGCCGTCCTTTTGAGGTTTTAACTGTTTGAATTCTCCTTCCCAATCACGAAGAACATATGGTTCTATTTTAGTAAGTCTGCTTACCTCGCCTATTGAGAAAAAGAGCTTATCAGGTATATTGATTTCCATGTTTTTTATTCTATTTCTGATTTTGCGTCTCTTGTCATTAAATCCATAACTGCTTTTCTAGGATCTTTATCATTAAAAAGTACTTTGTGAATTTCAGTTGTTATTGGCATAGCCACACTATATTTTTTTGAAAGAGAATAGGCTGATTGAGTTGTTTTTACTCCTTCAGATACCATTGACATTGAATCAAGGATTTGGCTAAGTGTCTTTCCCTTTGCAATCTGCTCGCCAACAAACCTGTTTCTGCTGTGTTTGCTCGTGCAGGTTGTAATCAAATCACCTACGCCGCTTAAACCGGAAAAAGTATGTGGATTTGCCCCCATTTTCACACCAAGTCTTCTGATCTCCGCCAATCCTCTGGTAAGCAGGGCTGACTTTGTATTATCACCAAAACCAAGACCATCAGAAATTCCGGCGGCTATAGCTATTATGTTTTTTAGCGCGCCGCCCAACTCGACACCAATTATATCAGAATTTGTATATACTCTAAAATTCTCCGACATAAAAACCGATTGAACATGTTTTGCAACATCCATATCTTTCCCGGAAACCACAACTGTAGTAGGAATCTCTTTTGCCACTTCCTCTGCATGAGACGGACCCGACAGAACAACAATATTGGCATTAGTTGTCTCTTCTGCGATTATCTCCGACATCCTTTTTAATGTCCCATTCTCAATGCCCTTTGAAACGCTCAGTTTTATAACTCCTTCAGGAACATGAGATTTTTCGGCAACCTCTCTCATCACATGGGAAGGCACGGCGTAAACTACTAAATGAGCATCTGATATGGCTTCATCTATTTTAGATGTTATGTGAATTTCAGCAGGTAAGTCTATGCCCGGCAGAAACTTCGGATTTTTTCTCTGTTTAATGAGAATCTCCGCATAGTCAGGGAATGCCTCCCACAGCGAAACCTCAAACCCCTTTCTACAAAGATGGATAGCTAACGTCGTCCCCCATCCACCAGCTCCAAGTACACATATTTTTTTGTTATTCATAATGGACTAAATACTAACAAAGCCTTATGTTTTATGCAAGAATTTTTAGTTTTCAGAAGTCTTGTAGGGGGCAGCCCTTGCGGCTGCCCGTTTAGATTCATCTAATCGCAAGCTTACGGTGCGACTGCACACAATCCCTCAAATACAAATTAATAAGATTTTGATACGAGACTCCCGTTTCTCCAGCTTGCTTTTGAAAATATTCAATAATATCTACTCCCATACGGATAGTAATTTGTTTCTTTAGCATTTTTGCGTATGGGTTCTTCCTGTTTTCCATCTTTGATAGATCATATTCTTTTTTCATCTTCTTCCTCCAATATAATTTTTTTGTTCTCTTTTTGTTGCTTTACGAGCTGAAATAATTCGAATGACATCATTCTCTTCCCGAAGACAATAACAAACAAGCAACATCCTTAACCGTCCGCTCAATCCAAGCATAAGAAATCTGTCTTCTGATTGTGAATGCTCAAAATCATAAAACTCAATAGCATTTTCGTCAAAGAAAATTGTCTGCGCTTCTTCAAAAGACACACCATGCTTTTTTTCATTCAGTTTATTTTTCCGTTCGTCCCAAGAAAAAACTATTTTGCCCATCATTATATTATAATTACACCATAATTATATTGCAAGGTATTTTTTGTTTTCTGTCATTGCGAACGAAGTGAAGCAATCTTAAAAATCTTAATCATTTTTTATAACGACATTAATCAGCCGCGCGGCTTTTTGTGTCGGCTGAATTAGCCTTGTTAGTCCATCTTTTTTTCTTGTGAGCTTTCTGGTGCTCCGTTCTCTTCTGATTCATAAAGAGGAGAATGCTCGGATAACTCACTTTCGCTTTCAGGGGTTGGCATGATAGCGAAGAACTGTTGTGCTCGGTCGATAAAACCTTGAATGTCCCCCTCGTACACCTCGTTGAGTACAAGTTTACATCCTTCTCTTACAATGCTATTCATAGCAGCATAATCCCAAGATCGTTTGCATGGCCAAGACTTGAGCAACCTTGCCGTGGGAGCAGACGTTTTGTGTTCCCTCAACCTCTGATTGACATTGTCAGCATAGCCTAATTTTACTCTGTTGGGTAGGACTTCTGGAACAAGCTGAATGATATAGAAATATCCAAATCCATGTGACGATGCTGTGTTTTGTGGGGTTTCATCTACGTGACCACGCCTAGATTGGTAACTGTCAATCAATTTGTCCGCATCCTCTTTAGACAAAAGTAATATGTCAGCCTTACCCCGATGTATTTCCAACTGGAGGAGTTCATTTTCCCTGGCAATCAGACGTCTGACGGTTGAGGTGTTGAGCTTGAGTCTTTTCGCAATTTCTGTAATTCCTACCATCTCAGACATAGTCTTAATCTCCTTATTGTCGGACTAACAGTCACGTCTACTTCAATGTTACCTTACCTCAAATTTCTTAAAACCTCAATAAATTTAATTAAGGGCACAACATGTTGCGCCTCTACTTATAAATCTTAATGTGTGATTTTTTTGGGAGGCAGATAATTGTCTGTAGTGATAACTTTCTTACCAGTCTTTCCTTCCAGTTCCAGTCTTGCTTTTTTGGCAATACCACCGCCTT
>CAZMXO010000018.1:0-14688 GCA_964570265.1 uncultured bacterium | reverse complement strand
AAAACGCAAAAAAAGTTGAAAAGATCAACTTTTAATAACTAAACTATAACTTATTGCAAATAATGCTAAAGAATTTGCTACTTATATTATCAAACTTTGGAATGATAAAAAACTGTGCAGGGAAATGGGCAATGCGGCAAGGGAAACTATTGCTAAAAAGTTTTCGAGATCATATTTACTAAAAAAATTAAATTCAATTGTTCCTTTAAACAAATAACAAAATAATGAAAAAAATATTAATAATAAAACCAGATAACATAGGCGATTTTGTAATATTTAGCGGATTATTGGAATATTACGCTAGAATCTTTAAAAATTATAAAATTGACCTTGTTTGTGAAGAAAGAGTTGTTGAACTTGCAAGAAATTGTCCTTACCTTAATAAAATAATCCCCTACTCACACGAAGGGAATTTATTTATTAGGATCTTAAACAAGCTGCTATTCAGGAGAAAATTACAAGCAAGAAAATATAACAGTTTTGTAAGGCTACTGAGAAAAGATGTATATGATAAGTTAATCTATCCTGTTTATTCGCGTTTAATGGAACATGAAAATATAATAAATCTTGTGAAAACAAAAGAAAAAATAGTTTTTGATGGTAATTTTACTAACGACCTCGCAGGTACCAGATTTGCAAATAATAAAAAATATACCAAAGTAGTTAAAAGTTCAGAAGAAGATTTGAATGAAATGGAAAGAAATTTGGAATTTTTAAGGGAATTGGGGTTTGAGGATGAGATTGAAGAAATGAATTCTAAAGTTTGGGTTAGTAAAAAAAATATAATCACAGCCTTAGAGCTACAAAAAAAGAACGATTTACAAGATAAAAGATTTATAATGTGCTCGCCTGGGGCAACGTCGAATGTAAGAATCTGGGATTTAGAAAAATGGATAGAAATAATTCAATATATGTTAACTAATACTCTACATAAGATTGTGTTTTGTGGAAACAGTAATGATGAAATAATAATAGACAAAATTAAAACAAGCATATCGGACTATAATAAAAGAATTATTGATTTATCAGAAAAAACCAGTCTTTCTGTATTAGCACAATTAATCGATAATTCTTATTTGTTTATCGGAAGCGAAAGCGGTCCAATCCATATCGCAGCAGCAGTAAAAACACCAAATATCTGCATAATGGGTGGAGGACATTTCGGCAGATTCTATCCGTATGGAAATCTAAAGATAAACAGAATAGTATATAAAAAAATGGATTGCTTTGGATGTAATTGGCAATGTAGATTTAACAGAATAAAATGCATGGATCAAATTGAGCCAAAAGATGTAATTAAAGAAATAAATTATTTGTTAAAGAAGGAAAAACTATGAATAAGAAAATTCTAGTAACCGGTGGACATGGATTTTTAGGGACACATCTGATTAGAAAATTGAAAGACAGAGGATATAAAAATATCTTTACGCCTACAAGTGAAGAATATGATTTGAGAGAAAAAGAGAGCATAGCTAGACTGCTAAATATAACGAAGCCGGATACAATCATTCATCTTGCAGCAAGAGTTGGCGGAATTGGCGCAAATATGAAATACCCCGGAAAATTTTTCTATGAGAATCTTATTATGGGAGTAGAACTTATAGAGCAGGCGAGGCTTCAAAATATAGAGAAATTTGTCGCTATTGGAACAGTTTGCGCATATCCAAAATTCACACCTGTGCCTTTTAAAGAGGAAAATCTCTGGAATGGGTATCCTGAAGAAACAAATGCTCCTTATGGTTTGGCAAAGAAAATGCTTCTTGTTCAATCCCAGGCATACAGACAACAGTATAATTTTAATTCAGTATTTTTGCTTCCTGTTAATCTTTATGGTCCTGGGGATTCATTTGATTTGGAAAATTCCCATGTTATACCTGCGTTGATCAGAAAATTCTTTGAGGCAAAAAGAGATAATAAAACAAAGGTAGTGTTGTGGGGAACAGGCAATGCGTCTCGGGAATTTTTATATGTAGAGGATTGCGCAGAAGCAATTATACTGGCAGCGGAGAAATACAATAAATCCGATCCGGTTAATATAGGCTCGGGCTTTGAAATTAAAATAAAAGATCTTGCAGAAAAGATATCGGATATTATCAAGTTTAAAGGCAAGATAATCTGGGATAGATCTAAGCCTGATGGCCAGCCTAGACGTTCTTTAGATACAACACGGGCAAAGAAAGAATTTGGTTTTGAAGCAAAGACCAGTTTTGATACCGGATTAAGAAAAACGATTGAATGGTACAAAAAAATTATCGAAAAAACAGGAGAATCTAAAATTTAATATGCGTTGTCCAATTCTTAACTATCTCCCCGTTCCCCCATCTGGCAAAACAGGTTGGCCATGGACAGAAGAAAGCCCGCAGTTGTTAAATATTATGTCTAATAGTAGACCATGGCCAAAAATCAGCATTGTTACACCTTCCTATAATCAAGGTCAATTTATTGAAGAGACCATTCGTTCCGTACTTTTGCAGGGTTATCCGAATCTGGAATATATTATTATTGATGGTAATAGCACAGACAACTCCATTGAAATTATTAAGAAATATCAAAAATATTTGACTTGCTTTATCACAGAAGCTGACAGAGGACCATCGGATGCTATAAGAAAGGGATGGAATAAAGCTACTGGAGAGATTGTTGCATATCTTAATTCAGATGATGCATACACTCCTGGAGCGTTAGCATGTGTTTCTCAAGCTTTCGCTCAAGATGCAAAAAGCATAGCAATTTGTGGTAACGAATTTACAATTGATAAAGAAGGATTTATATTGAGTAAAAGCGACATAAAAGTAGTTAATTATTTAACCTTGCTTAAATGTAATTGGGTTTCCCAACCTGCTACTTTTATTTATAAATCGTCACTCGATTCAGTAGGAGGAATGAATCAAGAAATAAAATATACTTTTGATTTAGAGCTTTTGCTCCGAATTGCCCGATTTGGTTCCATAAAATGTATCCCTGAACGCTTAGCAGTTACTAGATGGCATGACAACACGATTACCTTTACTCAACGTTCAAAAATAGCTGATGAATTGGTGCGTATTTTTGAAGCGACAATAACAGATTATCCTCTTAAACTAACTAAAAAAGAGAAATGGCAAATGCTATGCAGAATTAATCAGATAGCTATGGGAAGCTATCTAATTCAGAAGAATTTTTTAGGCTCACTACGCTATGCTATGAGAGCATTATATTATACTTCTTCGTTAATGGAAAAGGTTAAAAGTATTCTTTATTATGCTAGAGTTTGTTATGGTACTGGTAAGTTTTATTTTGGCAAACTTTTTTCTAATACGCAAACTCTTTCCCATAAAAGAATCCTTGATAAAAATACGAATAAACCTATTCACTGGTCACGTTTTTTTAACAACCCTGTAAAATCGCCGAAGGTTAAATTGTAAAGAAAAATGAAAATTTTACTAATTGATCCACCAGGCTGGCAGAAAGGCGGAGTAAATCTGGGGTTAGGCTATCTTGCCAGTTCACTTTGTCAAGTTAAACACGAAGTTAAAATAATAGATTTAAACAACAATTTTTGCTGTGATCCAATTGATGATATCGTGAAGAGTTTTACTCCTGACATAATTGGCTATTCAGTAAAGACAGCAACAGCTAACTCTACTGCCTCAATTTCCAATAGGATTAAAGAACGCTTTCCAAAAGTGCTCCAAATTGCAGGCGGACCTCATATTAGTATTTGTTATGAGAAATTTCTTAAAGCTAACCGACAAATAAAATTCGCATTCATAGGAGAGGGCGAACATTCTTTAGTTAACTTTTTAGAGCTATGGAGTAAAGGAGTAAGCATTCAAAAAGTTAAAGGCATTGCTTTTTACCAAAATGATAATTTGACAGTAAATAAACGGGAGATTAATTCTACCCTTGATAAGTTGCCTTTCCCGAGACTTGATCTAATTGAAGATATCAATTTTTCTCAGTTCCCCTATCCATTAGTAACAAGTAGAGGCTGTCCCTATGACTGCGTTTTCTGTTGCGTAGGTATAATTAGTAGTAAAAAGTGGCGATATCGAAGCCCACAAAATGTTGTCAGTGAGTTGGAAGAAGCTAAAAAAAGATATAGAATCAAGAGATTTGAAATACTTGATGATAACTTTACTTTGAACTTAAATAGAGCAAAGGAAATATGCCGTATTTTAATAAAAAAAAAGATTGGACTTTCCTGGCAATGCCATAATGGAATTCGAGCAGATAAAATCGATGAAGAACTGGCTTATCTAATGAAAAAAGCTGGTTGCGTTAGTATAGCATTAGGAATTGAAACGGGCGACGAAGATATTTTTCGCAATATTGGTAAAGGAGAAACCTTACAGGATATTAAACGCGCAGCTAAATTAATAAAAAATGCGGGAATGGAACTAATAGGTTACTTCATCATTGGACTGCCAGGTGATAACCTGCGTACTATAAAAAAGACTATTGAGTTTCAGAAAACACTGGCTCTGGATTGGTTTGTTTACGGTATCATGGTACCTTATCCGGGAACAAAAATGTGGGACTACGTTCGCAAAGAGGGTAAAATTTTATTAGATATTACGGATGTATCCCATTTTTCGGATGAATTAAAGATTCCATTTGAAACTCCTGGCTTTACAGCTTCTGAAAGAAAGCAGGCGTATGAATTAACAAAAAATCTAGAAAAATTTTATCGGCCAAAAATTAAGCAACTGATCATTAATTACATAAGAAACGAACCTCTTGATTCTACTGCTGTTGAAGAAAGACAAAAAAATCAGGAAAAATCCAATAGATTCTACATTAATGCTGTTGTTCAAGCGGGCATTCGTTCTGGATTAGTTGTCGTCGCATGGAGCATACTGGCTTTTATTCTCTTAGCTGTTCAGTTTAGGAAAATCTCAAATTTTTGTTTTAGAAGGAGTAATAAATAATTGAAAATTCTATTACATAATGGATTTGATTCTCCTGTAGGTGGAGTAGAAACATATTTTCATACTCTTTGTTCTGAATTGCAAAGTCAGGGACATAATATAGTACGTCTATATACAAGAAGTGGTCGAAAATTGTCCATTAGAGATGGAAATTGTGTCACTTACTATCTTCCCGATATTGGAAGATGGAATTTTTTCGATATAGCTCAAGGACTAAAGTCGAAGAGCATCCAAAGAGACCTTAAACGGCTTCGTCACATTCTTGATAAGGAAAAACCAGATATTATTCACTTGCAAAATTGCAAATTCCCATTTTTCTTTAAACTAGTTAAAGGGGATATTCCTATTATTCAATCGGTTCAAGACTATAATTATACTTGTCCCGGATTACTTAAACTTTTGCCGAAAAGTAATGATATATGCACTTCTTCTATGGGTACCGCTTGTTTTATAAAAAACAAATGTATTCCTATCACTTCGCCACGTTGGATTCACCGTTTCGGTGTTTCCTATATCAATCGACAAATCTGTAGTGAATTCACAAAACTACTTGTTGCATCTGAGAGCATGAAAAAGGCACTGCTTCTAAACGGATTCGCAAAATCCAAAATAGTTGTCCTGCCTCTTTTTACTGAATTAGAGACAGGAAAAGTGGATGAAAATAGCTATAATTCGAAAATAATTTTGTATTCGGGTCAAACGAATAAGGTGAAGGGTATTTCTTTGCTATTAAAAGCTCTTTCTTATATTAAAGAAGATTTTCACTTAATTATTGATGGGAAAGGATTGGTTCTGGATTTAATAAAAAGGCAAGTTAAGGAGATGCAATTGGAAGGAAAAGTTACTTTTTGCTATTCCAAGTCTCGTGAAGAGATAAACCGTAATTATAAAACCTGTTCTATGGTCATTGTGCCGTCAATTTGGCCGGAACCTTTCGGTTTAGTGGGACTGGAAGCAATGGCTCATAGTAAGCCCGTTATCGCTTTTGATGTTGGTGGAATTCCCGAGTGGTTATGTGATCAGAAAACAGGATATCTAGTACCAAGAGGTGATACTAAGAAACTTGCTGAAAAAATTAGCCTGTTACTTAAGAACCCTGACACAGCAAGACAACTCGGGCAAGAAGGCAGAAAGAGAGTGATGGCGAAATTTAACAAGCAAACACACATAAGCTCATTACTAAAGATATATCAAGATGTTATTGCTGTAAAAAATACAGAAAAATGAAAAAAAGGTTTGTATATCAAAAAAACTTTAGAATGCACAGTAATACATGAAAATTTGTAAAAAGGTTATAAAAATACTTTTTGTTTCTAATTCCTCTGAATTGGCTGGGGCAGAGAGAATGCTATTGTTATTACTAAAGAATATAAATAGAGAACGTTTCGAACCAATTGTTATTCTTCCTAAGTCCGGACCTTTAGAAGAAAAAATGCGTCATTTAAATATTAAAACATATAAAGTCAACTCTCCATGGTGGGCACGAGAACAAATTGATATATTCAGATTCATATATTGTATCATCCTAGAAATACTGGCATTATTTAAATTTTATTGGATAGTTAGACAAGAGAAAGTTGATTTAGTTTATACAAATACAATAACAAAATTTTCCGGAGCAATTATAGCCCTTATTACTAAAAAATCACATATTTGGCATATAACAGAAATAATTCCTGCTAATCCAAATTTGCGATTTTTCTTACCTTGTTATAAGACAATATTTGGACTTATTAAGAGATTGTCACATACTCTTATTGCTAATTCACATGCAACTGCAAGTCAGTTTCAAAATATTGAATCAAGCAAAAAGTTAAAAGTAATCTACAATTCTGTAGATATTGACATATTCAAAAAAAACACTTCTTCTCCAAACATTAATAAAGTTACATCAAAGGATTGGTTGGTTGCTGTAGTTGGAACTCTTCAGGAAAGAAAAGCTCAAGATGATGCAATTCGTGCTGTTAAAATTGCAAAGAAAGTAATTCCAAATATTAAACTTATTTTAATTGGAGATGGAAGAAGAAAATATAAACACTATCTCAAAAAAATTGCTTCCAAGCTAGATATTCTTGATAAGGTTATTTTTACAGGATACAGGGACGATGTTGCAGAGATTCTTCCTCACTGTAAAGTTCTATTAGTGCCTTCATGGAATGAGCCTTTTGGTTGTGTAATACTTGAAGCAATGGTTGCTGGCATTCCAGTAATAGGAGTAAATAGGGGAGGCGTAAGAGAAATAATAATAGAGAATATTACAGGTTGCCTTGTTCCCCCTAAAAATCCATGTAAAATTGCTGAAAAAATTATTTATCTATTTCATAATCCAAATATAGCAGAAAGCATGGGTAATGCAGGGGAAAAAACTGTGAAAGAAAAATTTAGCATTCAAAATTATATTCAAAAAATTGAAAAAGTTATATATGAAGCAATCAATGTGGCATAAAAAAGGTATCTTTTTTATGCACCCTATTATTTTCATAAACATAGTTACTCATAATGAACTTAAGTTTTTCATGCTAAAATTAAAATCAATTTGAAATATATCTTGACAAAATTAAAATATGTGTTGTAATTATATTGACAAAACGAGATAGACGGAGGTAACCACATTGCAAACTTTAATTGAGCGTGAATTGTTTCCACGTTTGTTACGAGAAATAAATCGGGATAATATAACAGCTATTACTGGTCCACGCCGAGTCGGAAAGACAACACTGCTTATCCAAATAAAGGAAAAACTACTCAAGAACTCTCCTGTCCCGAGCATCGTTGATTTAAACTTTGACCGTTTAGAACACCGCGAAATTATAACCAGTTCATATGATGCATTGGAAAAATATATTGAAAATTCCATAGGCATTCCTTTGTCAAAATTGGAACATAAAATATACCTAATAATTGATGAAGCGCAGAAAGCAAAATCAGTTTTTGAACGGGTAAAGATTTTATATGACAATTTTAAAGGCAAAATAAAGATTATTCTAACCGGATCAAGCACATTGGAACTGCTTGATTTTTCTGTTGAAACATTAGCAGGAAGAATACATTATTGCAAGGTTTCACCGTTTACGTTAAAAGAAACACTTGTGGCAAAAAATATTATCTCAAGTAATGAAAACGGATTGTTAGAAAATTTACTGACCGGACAATTAAAAAGCTCTGATATACGTGAAAAAGAAATACATTTTCATAAAAAGAGAGAACAGATTATGTCCGTCTTAGAAGATTCTCTTATCTGGGGAACATTTCCAGAGCTGTGTTTTTTTGAAGACCAAGAAGACAAACTTCTTTTTTTAGCCAACTATAAGGAAACTTATCTGGAAAAAGATATCCGTCAATTAGAATACATACAAAATCTCGGAAGTTACTCACATCTTTTGGAATTACTCGCAGATAATAATGGCAGTGTTTTTCAATATAATCAATTAACCAATGATCTCAACATAAGTTTCCCTACTCTAAAAAAATATATTTCTCTTATAGAAGCTACATTCCTGAATTTTTCGCTCTATCCGTTCAGCCAGAGTCAGAGAAGACGTATTATAAAAGCTCCTAAACACTATTATATTGATAACGGCTTAGTCAGTTATCTTTCTGATTTCTATGATTATGAAGGACTTAGCAAGTCAGGCCGTATAGGCGCCCGCTTTGAATCGTTTTTTATTAATCAGATTAGAATAAAGACACAGCTGTCAATCGTAAAACCTAGCCTTTTTTTCTGGAGAACAACCGGTGGGATAGAAATAGATCTTGTCTTGAAAGCGCAGCATAAAATAATGCCCATTGAATTTAAATACAGCTCTGTGCTTAAAAGCAGTTCATCAAGGAATCTTTCTCATTTTATGGATATTTTTCCTGAACGAACTAATCAGGGAGTAGTAGTTTACAACGGTGATTTTGAGCAAGTAAAAGATAAAGATATCTTTTTTATTCCCGCATATATATTATTTTAATTCAAAAGATAATGAACAATCTAATTTCCATAAATATAGTCACTCATAATGAGCTTAAGTATCTTCCGGCTTGCATAGGTTCGATATTATCTCAAACTTATAGAAATACAGAAATCTTTTTGTTTGATAATGCTTCCACTGACGGAACGATAGAGTTTATAAAGAAGAATTATCCTCAAATAAAAATCATACCTAATAGAGAAAATCTTGGTTATACAGTCGGGCATAATCGGGCAATTAAAATCTCAAGAGGCGATTTCTTCATGCCGATAAATCCTGATGTAATTCTTGAACCTAACTATATCGATAAACTTCTCAAGGCAATAAGCATGAACGATAAATTTGGAATGGCTTGCGGAAAGTTATCTAGAATGTCTCAGGAAGGTAAAAGAACAAGAATTATTGATTCCGTTGGTATGTGTTTCATCTCAAATCAAAGACATTTTGATATTGGTTCGGGAGAAATGGATAAAGGACAATATGATAAACGTGCAGAGGTGTTTGGCGTAAGCGGCGCGACGCCTTTATACAGAAGAACAATGCTGGAAGATATAAATATCAATGGAGAATATCTTGACGAGGATTTCTTCACATTCAGGGAAGATGCAGACCTTGCGTGGAGAGCGCAGCTGCTTGGCTGGCGGGCAGTTTACGCACCTGAAGCAACTGGATATCACGAGAGAACAGTTACTCCCGATAAAAGAAAAATGCTTAACCCGCTCATCAACATGCACTCCGTAAAAAACAGGTTTTTGATGCGAATAAAGAATATGAGTTTCCCAAATTACTTGATAAATATCATTCCAATTACTTATAGAGATTTACAAATTATTGTTTATGTCCTTTTCTTTGAACACTCCTCAATTCAGGCTTTTTATAGAGTAATATCCCTTTTATCAAAAACAATTGATAAGAGAAAACAAATTATAAAAAAGAAAAAGGTTAACAATAGGTATATAAGAAAATGGCTGAGATTAAAACAGATTTACCTGTAATTGATAAGAGATTTCTAGTTCTTATATTTATTATTTCATTATCGTTAAGAATTCTGGCAATATTCCTGCTCAAAAATCACATTAATCCTGTTGACTGGGAAAACGGAATTATTGCAAGAAACATTATTGCCGGTAAAGGATTTTCTATTCAGCACTATGGACCATTAGGCTACACAAGCTGGCAGGCTCCTTTCTATCCATATTTTCTGGCTTTTTTCTATAAGATGCTTGGTATCAAAACACATACATTTATCATAATAGAAATTATTCAGGCTTGTGTATCAAGTTTTATACCAATTATCATTTATCTGGCAACGCTGAACATCTTCGGAAGAATAAAACTCGCTTTTATTTCCGCTATTATACTTTCGGTTTACCCTCCGCTGATCTGGTATTGCACAAGAATGCACCATACTATATTTACTGCTTTTCTAATATCACTGATTGTATACTTACTTACAAAGTTCAGATTATCTCCGCATAATTTCAGGACTTATATTTTAAGCGGCGTTGTAATTGGCATAGCTATGCTCATTGAGCCTATAACATTTACAGCGGTTCCTTTTTCACTGCTGTGGATATATTTTTCAAGCAAAAAAAGATCCGAATATATAAAAGGCATAGCGATGATGCTTATCTCAATCACCGTAATTATTCTTCCATGGACAATCCGAAATTATATCGTCCATAAAAATCTAGTTTTTATAAAAAATAGTTTGGGAAAGGAAATTTATATCGGGAATAATCCAAATGCTACCGGCACAGCTTATACTAAAGGCGGAGTCCATATTCTAAAAAAATACCCGCCTGATTTCGTGAAAGAACTTTATTCATTGTCAGAAGTTGACAGAGATAAAAAATGGCTTAAATCTGCTGCAAGTTTCATCAGAAACAATCCAAAAAGATTTGTTGTTTTGACTGCAAAGAAAACATTCTATTACTGGTGGTATCCTTCTAATGACATTGTGCGACATAATTACGGAGGAGAATCAATAAAGTATTCCGGTATTAAGCGAATATATTGGCTCTTAATTTTGTGTCCGGCCCTATTTGGGGCAGTGGTTAGCTTCAGAAAGATTCGCCGAATTGGATTAGTATATATCTGGATTTTAACAATCCCCTTGCCGTATATAATTACTCACGTTGGACAGCAACGCTTTAGAACAATAATTGAACCATTGATAATTATCGTTGCAGCGTATGGGATTGAAAGAATTATTAAACTTAACAAAACGTAGCTTTTTTACTATAATAATGACCATAATGAAAATAGCTGTGCTTGGAACTAGAGGTATTCCTGCCGCCTACAGCGGGTTTGAAACATGTGTGGAACAAGTTTCATCAAGACTTGTAAAAAGAGGACATAAAGTCACTGTATACTGCCGGACAAAGGGGGTTCCAGTCTATAAAGGAATAAAGCTTGTAAATCTGCCTACCATATCCAATAAATATCTAGATACCTTTTTTCACACTTTTATATCCGTCTTGCATGTAGTAATAAGAAGCAAGACCAACACAATTTTAATATTTGGCGTAGGCAATGCTGTCTTTTGCCTTCCGCTTAGAATATTTAAAAAAAAGGTTATTATCAATGTTGACGGGCTGGATTGGAAAAGGAAAAAGTGGGGAGCATTTGCCAGATGGTATTTAAAAATCTCCGAGCGCTGGGCTGGATCATTCGCAAATGAGGTAATTACAGATTCAAACGTAATAAGACAATATTACTTAAACAAGTATAATAAATGCACTCATATGATAGCGTACGGGGCTTATACGGAAAAATCGGAAAAGCAGGATTTTCTCGCAAAATCAGGATTAAAAACCAATGGATATATTCTGTTTGTTGGAAGACTGGTTCCTGAAAACTGTGCCCATCATTTAATAAAGGCTTATAATCTATTAAATACAAAACTCAAACTGGTTGTAGTCGGAGGAGGTTCATATAGTGATAAATATATGCGTTATCTGAAATCAGAGGCAAATCCAAATACGCTATTTACAGGTTATGTTTTCGGCGAAGATTACAGACAAATAGTAAGTAATGCGTATGTTTTTGTAGAAAGCTCTGAAGTTGGAGGCACACATCCTGCGCTTCTGGAAGCAATGGGCATGGGAAACTGCGTCATGGTAAACGACATACCCCCTAATCTGGAGACCATCGGAAATGCAGGATTATCCTATAAGGGCAATAAAGAACATCTTGATTTAGCGGAGAAACTGGACAATCTTATTGGAAATCCCGATATAGTTGAAAAATACAGAAAACTAGCTATGAAGAGAATAAAAAAATTCTATTCATGGGAACTTGTTGCTGATAAATACGAGGAATTGATAAATGAATGCGATTAAAAGAATACTGATAATAACAGATATTGCTATATTCAGCTTTTCATGGATTCTGGCGTATTTGTTAAGATATACCGCACCTGTGCTATTTGGGAAAGAGATTAATCCTGTTATCTCATATATGTATGCACTGCCCTTTATCGTAGCTGTATGGATAATCAACTGCGCTATTTTTGGGCTTTACAATCAGCAAACATACAGAGCTAGAGCATCAAGACTCAATGAATCCGTTGCTATCCTAAAGGTTGTTTTCATTAGTTCGTTAATCATAATGGCACTTGCCTTTCTTCTTAAAGAGTCTGAACTGGGAAGGTCTGTTGTTCTTATATCCGGCGTAACAAACCTGATTCTACTCTTATTGTCCAGAACCCTGGTAAAAATCCTGAAAGCGTCATGGATCAATAATGGCGATTATCAGATTAGAATAATTATTGTTGGTGCGGGAAAAACAGGAATAAAGATTGCGAAAAAGATAAACGATTCGCATTTGTCTGGATATAAGATTATAGGATTCATGGATGATGATAAGAATAAACGGGCAAAGATAATTAATGGAATAAAAGTTTTAGGCACATTGAATAAACTGCCTCATATAGTAAAGAGTCAAAATATTGATGAAGTTTTTATTGGAATTCCTTCTCTTCCTCAAAAAAACATTTTCAATCTAATTACACAGTGTGAACCCAAAATACTAAGCTTTAAAGTTGCATCAGATATTTTTGGCGTAATTTCCAGCAGAGCAAGCATTGATGAAATTGAAGATATTCCAATAATAAATCTTGGAGTAAATACAACCAGTTATTTCCATAAAACTTCTAAGCGTCTTATGGACATATGTATATCTACAATCTGCATATTGGTAAACCTGCCTTTATGGCTAATTATTACACTACTAATAAGATTTGATTCAAAGGGAGCCGCTCTTTTTAAACAAAACAGAGTTGGTCAGTTTGGCAGGATTTTTGAAATGTATAAATTCCGCACAATGTATGAAAACACAAATAAATACGGATATGCTCCTCAAAAAAACAATGACAGGCGAGTAACAAGAGTGGGCAGATTATTACGAAAACTCTCTCTTGACGAACTTCCTCAGCTGATCAATGTTCTAAAAGGAGAAATGAGTTTGGTTGGTCCAAGACCTGAGATGCCGTTCATAGTAAAAAAATACAAATACTGGCAGAAAAAAAGGCTGGATGTTAAACCCGGGATAACCGGCTTGTGGCAAATAATAGGCAGAAAAGATCTTCCTCTTCATGAAAACTTACAGTATGATTTTTACTATATCAGAAACCAATCGCTCATCACTGATATTGCAATTCTCATTAAGACAATACCCGGAATACTATTTGGGAAGGGTGCGTATTAGTCTCATCTCATTAAGCATATTATGATACTTAGGTACTCTGTTATGCAGTATAACCCCTTTTCTTAACGCCATTATACCTTCTTCAATCTTTCCCTGTTTGTACAAAACAAATCCCAAATTTATATTGACAATACCGTAATTCGGATGTATTTGAATCACTTTTCCGTATGCCTTTTCTGCCATTGCCCATTTTTTTTCTATGGCATACAGCGCGCCTAATTTATAATATATTTGCGGATTGTTTTTATTTAAAGATATTGCTTTTATACAGGCATTTTTAGCATCTCCCGTATTATCAAGACGTTCTAATTGAACTGCTTTCCCAAAATA
This sequence comes from uncultured bacterium, assembly GCA_964570265.1. Classification (GTDB taxonomy): domain Bacteria; phylum JAHJDO01; class JAHJDO01; order JAHJDO01; family JAHJDO01; genus JAHJDO01. Next base: position 782 of record CAZMXO010000018.1, on the reverse strand, counting down.
CATATGGCTTCTGAATGTCCTTAAATTAGTTTCGAAATATATTGAGCCAATAAGTATTGCCACAATTATTATTAAAGTCCGCCATAGTTTGCGGATATTTATATCAAATCTAAAGATCTTAAAATTGCCTCCTACGATATTAACTCTCACCGTAATTAAACCGCAAAACATCCAAAAATATACTGCAGGGACTGTTGTCCTCATACTTATACTAAACATGCTTTGTATTAGAAGCCCAGCTAACCCGGAAATTAAGCCTATGATGTATATATCCGGTTTTGATTTCAATACAGCCAGACCCATGCGAAAAACAACGTACAGTATATATATAAACAACAAAAGACCTAAAATACCCTGTTCAGTAGTTAGCTGTAGAAACTCGTTGTGACACCTTGCAATGTCAAATACTTCAGGAGGCATACATAAATCTATAACAGGGTCTCTGTACAAAGGAGAGAAAATAGTAAATGTCCCGATGCCTGTGCCAAAAAGAGGAAAGCTCATAATAATATTTACAGCGCCTGCCCACAATATCTTTCTCATAACAATACTGGGCTCATTCATAAAAGATGAGAGATATTCCGTTATCCTGCCATGCGCAAAATAACCTGCCACTCCTGCCCCTATAAAAACAGCCGTAATTATTATAAATAACGTACTACTAAATTTATTTTTATTTTTAGTTCTCAGCCATAAAACTGAATAAACAATAATTGCTGTCATGAATCCAAGATATCCGGAGCGTGACTTTGCCAGAATAAGACAATATACGCTTATTAATA
>CAZMXO010000017.1:0-14764 GCA_964570265.1 uncultured bacterium | reverse complement strand
CATAAAGAATCTTGTAGATAAAAACCCAAGAACAAAGAAGCTGTTATTCTGGCTGAAAAACCCACACAAAGTTTTAACTGTTATTGCTATTTGTAACAATTTTATCAATATAGCTGCCTCGGCGATAGCAACTTCCATAGCAATCAATATTGCGGAAAAACATGGGATGACTAATAGTGCAGGTGTCGGTATATCAATCGGTGTAATGACGTTTCTGATACTGGTTTTTGGAGAAATTACACCGAAAAATTTTGCTAAAATCAATTATGAAGCTCTTGCGTTATTTGCTATAACACCTGTTAGAATTCTAACAAATCTCCTTATGCCGGTTGTAAGAGCATTACTGTTTATATCAAAAATTATTATAAAAATCTTTGGGGGACGGATTGAGAAAGAACCTAGTATCTTAACAGGAGAAGAGCTTAAAAACCTTATAAGTGTTGGAAAGGAAGAGGGCGCAATTGAAAAAGAAGAGAAGGAAATGATCGACAGCATATTTGAATTTAGTGACACAATAGTAAGAGAAGTAATGATTCCAAGGACTGATATCCAATCCATAGACGTTAACGAGAGTATTTCTGAAGTAATAAAGAAGATCGTAGAAACACAGCATTCCAGAATACCAATCTATGAGGATAACATTGATAATATAATAGGAGTTTTATATGTTAAGGACTTAATTATTCGCTGGGAAAGTTACAAAAAGGGGGAAAATATTGCATTAAAAGATCTAATGCGTATGCCATATTTCGCACCTGAAACCAAGAAAGTAAAGGATATACTTGCACAATTTAAGAAGAAAAAGATTCATATGGCAATCGTTGTAGATGAATATGGCGGTACGGCAGGACTTGTTACTATTGAGGACGTAATAGAGGAAATTCTCGGAGAAATAGAGGATGAGTATGATTGCGAAGATGACCAATTTCAGTCTCTTGGTAATGGAGTTACTCTAATAGATGGAAGAACAAATATAGACACAGTTAATGAAGAACTTGATATACAGATTCCTCAAGGAGATGACTATGATTCTATAGCCGGATTCATTGTGAATATACTAGGCAGAGTCCCTAAAACGGGTGAAATAGTAAACTACGAAGGACTCAAGATAGTAATTGCTGAGGCAGATCCAAGACATATAAGTAGAATAAAAATCGCCAGACTAGAACTAAAGAAAGATAATAAAAATGAATAAGCCGATTTCCAAACTAAGAGCGAATTTTATGGCAGGAATTTTGGTTATACTGCCCCTTTTTATAACCTATGAAATTATTAAATTCATAATTGTAAAAGCAAAAGTGTTGCATTTTGCAATTATGATTACACCTGAATGGATAGGAATAGGCTCTGTATACTCCAGACATACTGTAATAGCGATAGTAGCGTTGGTGATACTGATAGCAATCTTTGTAATACTAACTATTATCGGAATGTTTGCGAGAAATGTTATTGGAAGACGCTTAATCCTTTTTGGAGAGAGTATCTTGGCAAGAATTCCAATGGTAAACAAAATATATACAGCAGTTCAACAAATTAGTCATGCTTTTGTAGGTAAGGTAATTTTTACTCGTGTTGTTCTAATGCAATACCCTCGTAAGGGACTTTATGCGATAGGATTTGTAACTTCTGATACAAAAGGCGAAATAAGTTCTGAAATTTTCAAGGATTCAATTAATGTATTTTTGCCTACAACGCCAAATCCAACCTCAGGATTTTTACTATTTGTGTCTAAGAAGGATACAATTCCGCTGTCTATGAGTGTTGAGAATGCCATGAAGTTGGTAGTTTCGGGGGGCGCTGTTACGCCGGATTATAAAAATGAAGACTAAATCATTGCGCACATTCTTAATTATATTAGCATTGATTATAATGTTTGGCATAGGGACGGATTTGAGATCTGCTGTTTCAAAAGAAAGATTACAGGAGTTCTCACTTACTAAAACTGATGAAGTTGAAAAAAAGTGGAATTTAGAAGCAGAAAGTGCTGATCTATCGGAAGATCCAATAATAAAGTTATACAATGTTGAATTGTCTATTTTTGAAGAACAAAAGGTAACAACTTGTTTGACGGGAGAACAAGGTCATATTAATAAAAAAACTGAAGACATTCGTCTTGAAAAAAACATCATTGGAAAAAAATCGGATGGCACTGAAATAAAAACAGCATATATTGATTGGATAGCAAAAACAGAAACTTTTGATACTAACGCGAATGTGCTCATAACACGTAAGAACATAATACTTACCGGACATGGTTTAAAGGCAGATACAGGATTTAAAACTATGTATATTAAGAAATTTCCTGTAATGGAAATAAGAAGGGGAGTGGCAAAGTGACAAAAGCACGGTTTTTTCTTTTTCTTTCTCTCATTTGCGTTATATTTGGGGCTTCATTCTCTATCCAAGCTACTGAAAACAGTGAAATACAGAAAATAACAAGAATAACCAGTGACAGAATGGAAATGAATTGGAGCAAAAATATTGCTATTTTCATAGGAAATGCACTGCTTGTTGACGAGGATGGCAGGGTAGAAGCAGATAGAATGGAGGTTTTTTTAGTTGCTTCAGAAGAAGACGAGAATAAAGAGGATATTGAAAAAGTTATTGCTACAGGGAATGTCAAAATTACAACTCCTGAGAGAAGGACAAAATCTGGTAAAGCAGTATTCCATAAAAAAGAAGACATTCTCATACTCTATGATAATCCTGAAGTGTGGCGAGAAGGAACCTGTTTTACAGGCGGAAGAATCACCTTTGATCTTAAAAAAGATACTATGATTATAGATAAAGACGTTCAGGGCTCCCTTGAATCTTCTAAGGAGAAAGATGCAGATATTACAGACACAAAATCTCATTAAGGAATATTCTCACAAGAGAGTGGTAAACAATTTAAGCATTCAGATTTGCAGTGGAGAAATTGTTGGGTTGCTTGGACCAAATGGCGCAGGAAAAACAACTACTTTTTACATGGTCGCTGGTCTTGTAAAACCAGACGGAGGCAAAATTCTTTTTAATGATGAAGATATAACATCCTGCCCTATGTCAAAACGCGCAAGAAAAGGGCTGGGATACCTATCCCAGGAGCCTTCTATCTTCAGAAAACTTACTGTTAGAGATAACATTTTTGCAATACTGGAGACACTTCCTTTAACAAAAGAGGAACGTGAAGAAAGATTGCTTGAACTGCTTAATGAACTTAATATTATTCACCTCAAAAATCGCAAGGCTTATACACTCTCAGGGGGAGAAAAAAGAAGAGTAGAAATATCAAGAGCCTTAGTAACCAGACCATCTATTCTCTTGCTTGACGAACCTTTTACTGGAATAGATCCAATAGCTGTAGTTGATATACAGGATATTCTTAGAGGTCTAAAGAAAAAGGGCTATGGTGTGCTTATTACAGATCACAGCGTCAGGGAAACATTAAACATTACAGATCATGCTTATATCATTCATGAGGGGCAAATCCTCACGGCAGGAACTCCCAAAGAGATATTGTCACACAAAGGCGCCCGCGAATCGTACTTTGGGAAAGATTTTTCACTCTGATAAGCCGAAATACAGGCTATCTAGGACAAAAAATACATGCCAGGCATACAAATGCACCTCTTTAAGACGGATTCTGCTAAAAATACCCCTATGTAAAAATCCTAAACCCTAAATCCTAAATTCTAAACAAATTCAAAGAAAAGGGCGAATACACAGATTCGCCCCTACAATATTGAAATCGAGATAAATGTAGGGGCAGACCCATGTATCTGCCCTGATATATTTGGAATTTGACATTTTGTTATTTCAAATTAGTATATTCTTGCTAGAAAAAGACAGTGAGAGAGATTTCAATTATAGGATAACAAGATAGCTATTAGCATCTAACGTATTGAAATTAGGCACGTTATGTATTTTGAGTTAAAATATTACATTACGTTATTATTTTGCAACACAAACAAAAGCCATTCTCTTTAAATGCATTTCTATTAGTTTACATAAGATATCTTATGCGACGTTAAATGTTGATGGTAAAAAGCAAGAAAATAAGTTCTAAGTCTTTGAATATAAAGAAGTTAGCTAATATTTGCAGAATTGCGGTGATTATATTATAAAAACTTTTTTGTGCATAACTTTTTTAACAGCAAGGAGTTGCGAATATTTACCAGAGTTATTTGACTGATATAATGGATGTTTTTTGCGGTTTACGTATGTTTATGTCCAGATTCTAATTAAAAATAGATTTTTGAGGGTAATAGCGCTATAAACTTAGTCTAACTGACTCTTGCCCAATAAGATGTCGCAATTTAACAAGTAAGTCCTTTTGTGGAGATACGTGGATTTTTGAATCAGCCAACATAGTTACCTCTCCGGATTGAGGTATCATCACATGTAAATAAACAATAGACTTTCCAGGATATTGAGCTAATAAATTCTTTAGTTTTTGAAGTGTTTGCTCATCAAGACCTGTGCTTATGAGTCTAAGATGTATAGCCTTTGTAAGCTTTTCCTCTGTTTCTGAAAGCGGGATGATATCCGATGCAATTACCTTTGACTGGTTATCTCTGAGATCAAGTCTTCCTTTTATGAGTAATAATTTATCTACTTCAATAAGATTATCAAATTTCTTAAACACAGCAGGATAAACCAGAACACTTATCGTCCCCTGCATATCTTCCAGAGCGAATGTGCACATACGTTTTTTATCTTTTCTGGTAAGAATATTTTTCAATATATTTATTATGCCGCCTATATAAATCTCATCACCATCCTGATGCTCTGAAACAAGGACATTTGATGCTGTTGTAAAGGATTTAAGGGTATCTTCATACTTTGCTAATGGGTGTCCGCTAACATAGAAGCCTAGAACTTCTTTTTCATATGCAAGCAGCTTGTTTTCCGTCCATTCCTCAACATTCGCAAACTTATAAACGCCTTCACGAAATTCCTTTTGTGATTCAAATACATCAAAAAAGAGAGTCTGTCCTCTTTGAGTATCTTTTTGTATTTGTTGCCCGACTTCAATTGCATGATCCAATGTATGCATAAGCTGAGCTCTTGGTCTGCCAAAATTGAACGTACCGGCCTTTATTAAACTTTCTATTACTCTTCTGTTGGCTGTGCGCAGGTCAACACGTTCACAAAAATCATACAGAGATTTAAAATCACCATGCGTCTGTCTTACTTTAATAATAGAATCGATAGCTACTTCGCCAACGTTTTTTATTGCTGCCAAACCAAAACGGATATTCTTTCCCTCTATTGTGAATTTGGCATAACTTTTATTAATATCAGGCTGTAACACGTCAATGCCCATATCTTTGCACTCATTTATATATAATACGATCTTATCTGTATTTCGTAATTCACTGTTCAAGAGAGCTGTCATGAATGCAATGGGATAATTTGCCTTAAAATATGCTGTTTGGAAAGCAATCATTGCATATGCAGCACTATGAGACTTGTTAAATCCATACCCTGCAAAATATGCTATTAAATCAAAAACTTTAGACGCAATTTCTTCTTTTACCCCTTTTTTAATAGATCCTGAGATAAACGCATTTCTTTGTTTATCATCCATTATCCCCTTTTTGCCCATAATCCTGCGCAGTGTGTCCGCTTCACTCATAGAAAAACCTGCAAATTCATTTGCTATTTTTATTACCTGTTCCTGATAAAGTATAACTCCATACGTCTCCTTTAATATGGGTTCCAAAATAGGATGGTCATATTTTATGGGACTTTTACTATGTCTTCTTTTTACAAAAGTGTCTAACGCGCCCCCTTGCATAGGTCCGGGTCTAAATAAAGAAACAAGAGGAATCAGGTCATTAAAAGATTCAGGTCTCAGCTTTCTTGAAAGGTCACGCATTCCGGGACTTTCCAGTTGGAACACACCTATCGTTCTCCCTTTAGAAATCAGTGACGAAAAAGTATTCTTATCATCTAAGGGCAATTTGTCAGTTTCAATTTTTTTATCATAATGTTGTTTTATAAGGGCAACGGTGTTCTGAATAACAGTCAATGTTTTAAGTCCAAGAAAATCTATTTTCAACAGCCCTATTTTTTCTAGTGAGTTCATGCCGTATTGAGTGCTTATGTCTGCCTTATTACTCTTGAACAATGGCGTAAAATTGGTAAGAGCCCCTTCTGAAATAACAACTCCTGCGGCATGAGTTGAAACGTGTCTTGCCAGCCCTTCCAGAGACTTAGCAATATCCATTAATGTTTTTACTTGTTCATTTCCTTCTATCAGTTCTGAAATCTCCTTTTGCGTCTCTATAGCACTCTTTAAAGAAATATTAGGTCCTGTAGGGATCATTTTCGCAATTTTATCCACCTCTGCATAAGGCATATTTAAAACTCTGCCAACATCCCTGATAACTGCTTTAGCCGCCATCGTTCCAAACGTTGCAATTTGCGCTACATTCTCTCTCCCATATTTTTCCACGACATAATCTATTACCTCTCCACGCCTTTCATAACAAAAATCTATGTCTATATCTGGAAGGCTTACACGATCAGGATTTAAAAACCTCTCAAATATCAATCCATATTTAAGAGGATCAATATTTGTAATGTCCAGACAATACGCAACCAAACTTCCTGCGGCTGAACCTCTGCCCGGACCAACTGCTATCTCTTTGTTCTTAGCGTAATGTATGAAATCCCATACAATAAGAAAATAACTTGCGTAATTCATTTTTTTTATGACACGTAGCTCATATTCAAGTCTGTCAGTTATTTCTTTAGTAACGTCTCCAAATCGTTTTTTACAACCTTCTTTTGTCAATCTCTCAAGGTAGCTGTAAGGATTGCTTTCTTTTTTTGGGACATTAAAATGAGGAAGATATTTCTTGGAAAAATCCAGTTCTAAATTACATCTCTCTGCAATTTCAATTGTATTAGAAATCGCTTCAGGTATCTCACTAAAAAGTTTTCCCATTTCTTCAGCAGATTTAAAATAGAATTCCTCGACTGAGAAACGCATACGTTTGGGATTATCCATCGTTGTACCCGTTTGAATGCACAATAATGCCTCATGTGAAATAGCATCATGTTTTCTCATATAGTGGCAATCATTTGTTGCCACTACCGGTATATTCATTTTTTTGCCGAATGATATAAGTTCCCTCATAATCTTTGATTGTCCTTCAATGCCGTGGTTATGTAATTCCAGATAAAAATTGTTTTTTCCAAATATATCCTGATATTCAGAAATGAGTTTTTCTGCATCATCCAATTGGTCACTGAGTATAAGATGAGAAATTTCTCCTTTCATGCAACCACTGAGACCAATTATGCCCTTTGAATGCTCCGATAAAACTTGTTTATCAATGCGCGGCTTATAATAAAATCCTTCAAGATAGGCAATCGTTGCTAGTTTCACAAGATTCTTATATCCGTCTTCATTAGCGGCAAGAAGCGTAAGATGAAAAGCAGCTTCCTTTATTCCATGCAACGCTCTTTCCTTTCTGTTTTGAGGGGCAACATATGCCTCATATCCAATAATTGGTTTAATCCCCTGCTTCATTGCTTTATCATAGAATTCTATGGCTCCAAACATGTTCCCATGATCAGTAATAGCCAAAGCCGGCATTTTGAACTCATGAGCAAGGGATATAATATCATCCAGACGGCATGCTCCATCAAGTAAGCTATATTGCGTATGATTGTGAAGATGGACAAAATTTGAATGTTTCATACTTAATCCTTAATTTTAATTTAATATTAATAACGCACGGCTATAAGACACAATCCACAGGCAGGAACTGTTTCTCTCGCAAGGTTTCTGTCTTTGCCGGCAAGAATCTCCTTAACATTTTGTGGCTCAATACGACCTCTTCCTACATCGAGCAACGTTCCTACAATGATTCTAACCATGTTGTATAAAAACGCATTCGCTGCAATCTCAAAAACAACCGCTTTTCTTCTTAATTTTAGAAAGTTTGACACATTAAAGTCATTCCTGCTAATGGAAATTCTCTTTATTGAGCGTACAGGATTTTCGTTATCTGTTTTTTTGCACTGGAATGAACTAAAATCGTGTTTTCCAATTAGATACTCTGCTCCTTCACGCATTCTTGGCAAATTCAATTTATACGAATAACTATAGAAATTCATCTGGCCAAAAACAGGTTTATTATGGTCATTGCACACAACATAACGATATACTCTCTCTATGGCATCAAATCTTGGGTGAAAGTCCAAAGAAATAGGCTCTACGTCCATTACAGCGATATCTCGAGGCAGGATACTATTTAAAGCAACCTTAATTTGTGGAAACTTCATGTTTTTTAACGCAACATCAGGTAGTTTAAAACTTGCCACTTGACCAACAGCATGAACTCCCGTATCCGTTCTCCCCTGCCCTATTACCTTTATTGTCCTTTTAAACAGTCTTCTAAGGGCTTCTTCTATAATTGATTGAACTGTAATCGCATTCGGTTGAATCTGCCAGCCATGATAATTAGTTCCGTCATAGGCAAGCGTGAGTTTTATGTTTTTCATTGCCTGTTACTCTACAATATAAGCTATAATTCTACAATCAAAACATTGCGATTTTTGTTATAAAATATCTCTCACAAAGACGCTTGACATTATCTTAGCAGAAAGGCATTATTTAAGGCATGAATAACCTTTTAAGAATTCTCCAGTTCGTCAAACCTTATAAAAAAAAAGTTATTCTTGCTATCAGCATAACTATTATTATAACCCTGTTTAATCTGCTAATCCCTCTAATTGTCAGATATATAGTAGACGAAGTAATTCAGAAGCAGAAGTGGAGTGTCTTTAGCGCCCCTATTCCATGGCCTATTCTTCTTATTCTAGTTCTTTCCATCCTAACAGCCATTCTTTCCTTCCCTAATAATTTCATCATTGTTTATCTCAGCAGGAAGATTGTTTTTGACATAAGACTGGCCATGTACAAGCATATCCAGAAACTTTCTCTCCGCTTTTATCAGGAGAATCCTACGGGTAAAATTATGTCTAAGGTTATGGGAGACACCCAGATAGTCAGTAATGTTTTTACCCATAATACCATCCAGATGATTGTAGACGTGGCCTCAGTCATCTTTGCCCTGGGAATAATGATTCATCTTAACTGGAAATTAACACTTGTCCTTGTAGGATTTCTTTCATTATACATTTTTAATTATCGCTACTTTCTACCCAAGGTAAGAAGCAAACAATCGTTTCGCAGATTCAGGATGGATCAGGTATCCAGCAGCTTGGTTGAAGTACTCAGCGAACAGAAGACAGTAAAATCCTTTGCTCAGGAAAGAAGAGAGACCAGAGTCTTTGCGCATCGCTTGCGTAACGCTCTGGATATTGGCTTGCAGGGAGTAGGTTACAGTGCAACTTTCTCTTTCTTCTCCAAATTAGTAAATGGATTGGGAAACTCCACTATTTACTGTCTGGGATGTTACTTTGTAATCAAAGGAGAGATGACTTACGGAGATGTTCTTGCACTATCTGCTTATGCAGCAAGGATTTTTATGCCTGCACTCAGATTTTCAGAAATTTCCAATACTATGGCAATAACTACAATATCCCTGCGCCGCATCTTTGAAATTCTGAATACACCTGTTGAGATTAAGGATGTGCCGGAGGCTGTTGCAGTCAAAAAATTCCAGGGAGAGGTGCGATTTAAGAATGTCTCCTTTGAATACGAAGAAGAGAATCCCGTGATCAAGAATATTAACCTCTATATCCATGCGGGTAAAACAATAGCTCTAGTAGGTGAAACCGGATGTGGCAAAACGACTCTAGCGTCACTGCTTCTTCGTTTCTATGATGTGAAATCAGGCAGCATCACTATTGATGGTATGGATATCAGAAAGATTAGTCTGAACTGTCTGCATAAAAGAATAGGGGTAGTGCTTCAAGATTCCTTTATATTCAATACCACGGTGAGAGAAAATATTTCCTATGGGAGAAAAGGTATCTCAGATAAAGAAATGAAAGAGGCTGCACATACCGCAGAGATTGCCAATTTTATAGAGAGTCTCCCTGAAGAATACGAAACTATTGTCGGTGTAGATGGAATAAAATTCTCTGCCGGGGAAAAACAACGATTAGCCATTGCCCGAGCTATTGTGACTAATCCTGACCTTCTCGTCATGGATGAAGCGACATCCAATCTTGATACTGAGTCAGAGAGGCTTATTCAGCGTACTCTTGAGGTAGTCATGGCTACTCGTACATCTCTGGTAATAGCTCATCGGCTCTCCACTATTGTTAATGCCGACCTCATTCTTGTTATGGATAAGGGAAGGATAGCGGAGAGCGGCTCTCATAAGGAACTGATAATTAGAAAAGAAAGCATTTATCACAAACTCTATGAACAACAGAAGGCAATTGTTCAAGCCGAGAGCAAAGTTCTCTGGTAGTGAATAATAGATATATATGAACACATTAAATAGACTTTTTCAGAAATATGTTTTTCCTCATAAATGGAAACTGATTATTGTAATTCTCATCTCACTTTTTACATCTTTAGTCACTTATCTTTTTGGCTTCATGGCAAAGATCATGGTGGATATAGTAATTCCTCAAAAAAACATTCTTTTACTTTTCAGTCTTTTAGGGGGTTATAGTCTGATTCATTTTTTTGCTTGTTCCGCCAGTAGTTTCAACCGCTACCAGATCGCGGCTCTGGGTCAAAGAATTGTTTTCTCTTTGAGGCGTGATTTGCATCAGAAACTTCAAAGTTTAGCTATGCGCTACTTTGACCAGCACAAAGTTGGAAAGTTAGTAGCCCGGGTAATGGATGATGCCGATGTGGTAGAGAGTATAGCTACTACAACTCTGGTTACTATTATTACCAGTGTGGCTGCTTTGGTAGTGGCTGTTGTCATTCTGATGAGTCTTGATTATAAGTTGGCAATTATCGCTCTAATAGCTCTTCCCCTAGCAGCCATTTCCTTTGCTACGATGAGCAAGCGTCTGAAGACAATAAACAGTGATATACGAGTCTGCAATGCAGAATTGTATTCTCATCTTTCAGAGGTAATCGCTGGAGCTGAGGTAGTAAAAAGTTTTGCTCAGGAAAAAAAAGAAACAAAAAACTTCTTCCTACGATCCAAAAATCTCATTCGACTCTTTGTCAGGAGAGCCATGATCTCCACAGTATTAGGAACTGTCAGTGCAATTATCTCTGCTGGTTGCACAGGAGTTATTCTATGGCTTGGCGTGCTTAAAGTAAAAGCCGGCTGGCCACTCGGTTCAATGCTCTGGTTCTATTCGACTACAGCTCTTCTTTTTGGTCCGGTAAACAACCTTACCTCAATCCTTGTTAACAGCCAATATTTGACGGTGGTAGTGAAAAGAATTTTTGAGTTACTGGATGAAAAGGTAGATATTCATGATTCTAAACAAGCTATATTCTTAGAAAAAATAAAAGGGCAGGTCACGTTCAGGCACGTGTCTCTAAAATACAGAGAAGGTCAAAACATAGGTCTCTCTGATATTAGTTTTGAAATTTCTGCAGGAAGTAAAGTGAGTCTTATCGGACCCAGTGGTTCGGGCAAGACTTCTTTAGTCAGTCTGTTATTTCGTCTCTACGATCCTACTGCAGGATACATTCTTATAGATGGGCATAATCTCAAAGATGTAAAGCTAACATCCTTGAGATCCAACATTGCTATGGTTTCTCAAGAAACATCCATATTTTCGGGCACCGTTGCTGATAATATAAGATATGGCCACATACAAGCCAGCGCTAATGAAATAATTACTTCGGCAAAAATGGCTGAGATACACGATTTTATAATGTCTCTTAAGGACAAGTATGAAACCGAAATCGGAGAAAGAGGCATGAGTCTCTCTGGAGGACAGAAACAAAGACTCTGTATAGCTCGGGCTCTGCTTTCAAATCCTGGAATCCTTATTCTGGATGATAGCAGCTCTGCCCTTGATGCTGAGACTGAAGCGCGTATCCAGAAAACTCTGGATAAGGTTATGAAAGGAAGAACCTGTTTTATTATTACTCATCGGCTGCGCACTGCCATGCAAGCAGATATTATCATTGTCTTGCGCGAAGGAAAAATTGTGGAAACGGGTTCTCATAGTGAATTACTAAAACTGAATGGATTTTATCACAGGATTTACCATGAACAGAATCCTTAAGTCTGACCAGGTATATGAATCTTCTCTTTGCTTGTATCGTATTTTTTTCTGCAATTATCGCAGTCATTGCAATCCCGCTCATAACAATTTCTATGAACGCGCGACGGGTACTGCTTTTCAAATGAAACAGCACAGTCTTCTGAACAAAAAGAAAAACGTTCCTGATCAAGACCAAGGGCAATATAGTGAGTTACCATTTTATTTTGACTTTGAATAGGTTTAAAACACCAATTACACAAAGGGCTCAATTCTTCCGCTCTTTTTCGACGTATTTTCTTTATTTCTTCTTCCGTCCAGACATACTCTATATAGGCAAGAGCTTTATGCCTTATTTCATAAGTAATGACGTCGCCCTGTAGACACAAAATTACCCCCTCATTTACCTCAAAGGCTTTATCACACTCAATCTTCCGTTTATCATCAAGATGAATAATCACCTTTCCTACATCAGGAGTGATACGCTTTGACCAGCCGCAGTGGCTACAAATACTGGTGTAAAGAAACTGTTCTGTTCTCCAGCCACATTCAGGACAACGCCCCTTTTCCAGAAGTTTTAATTCCTTCAAATCATCCTTAGTGGCGCGTCTAATCGTATCATTTACGTCAGAACTTAATTTTTTAATTGATCCTTCATCTCTCTCCTGCCGAAGCAATGAAACATTTTCTTCCACCTTACTTTCTTGATCCATAAGGGTTATCTGTTTGTCTTCTGTGTCCAAATCCTTTTTCTTTCTTTTAAAAAACCACATTATTTTCCCCCTTTATTTGTAAACATACGGAATCAGTATAAGATATATCCTGCGAAAAGTAAATAATTGTGAAGATTTTTCAATGGATTAGTTCTTGACATTTAAAAAGGGTATATCTAGTATAAACATAATGATTAAACATACTATTTCAGAGATTAAAACCAGGATTCAAAAGGCTGGTTCTATCAAAGATGAAAACAAATCCAAGCTACTTGGTTTGCTTTCATCTCTGAAATCCGAAATTGAGGAACTTTCCAAGACAAAAGCTGAGCATGCGAAAAGCATTGCAGGTTTTACTGATATCTCAACTCATGAAGCAACACGAGAAGACAGAAATTCGGAACTTCTAAAACTCTCTATAGAAGGATTGTCCTCATCAGTTAAGGGATTTGAAACGTCGCATCCAAAACTGGCAGAGATTGTAAACTCCATATCCCTTACGCTATCAAATCTCGGCATATAGTATCTACTTAATCAATTCCTCTGCAATCTGAACTGTATTAAGAGCTGCGCCTTTGCGGATATTGTCTGAAACTACCCACATATTGATTCCGTTTTTCTTAAAAGGATCCTTGCGAATTCTGCCTACATATGTATCATCTTTGCCTTCTGCAAAAAGAGGCATTGGGTATTGTGGTGGATCGGCGTTTATATCATCAACAACGGATATTCCTTGAGCATCCTTCAAGGCATTGGTAATTTCTTTAATAGAAACTTCTCTTTCTGTCTCAATATATATGGATTCCGAATGAGCATAAAAAACAGGAATTCTCACTGTAGTTACAGTAATCTCTATCGTATCATCATGTAAAATTTTGTGCGTCTCTTTAACCATCTTCCATTCTTCTGTTGTATATCCCAGTTCTCCAAAAGAGCCTATGTGCGGGATTGCATTAAATGCTATCTGATAAGGATAAGCCTCAAAACCTGTTATTTCCCTGCCATTAGCGTAATCCTGAACTTGTTTCTTCAACTCCCCTATCGCAGCTCTTCCTGTTCCTGAAACCGATTGATACGTGGAGACAATAATTCTTCTTATCTTTGCCAATTTATGGATTGGCGCTAATGCAACCACCATTTGAATAGTTGAACAGTTCGGATTGGCAATAATATTTCTGTGGTTTTTAATATCTTCAGGATTGACCTCAGGAATAATAAGCGGTACGTCAGGATCCATTCGAAAGTCATTCCCATTGTCAATTACGACAACTCCTTTACTGGCTGCGACTTTTCCAAATGTTACAGCAGCGCCTTTCTCTCCCTCTGTGCCGGCAAATAATGCTATATCTATTCCATCAAACAATTCTTCGGATATTGCCTTTACACGATACGTATTGTCGTCTACAGTAATGTCTCTTTCGCTTCTGGCAAGAACAACAAGCTTATCAATAGGAAACTTACGCTGACGCAACACCCTGAGCATCTCTATACCAACCGTGCCAACCCCGACAACAGCTACATTATATTTCTCTTTTTTTCTCATAATTACACTACTTCCTTCGCTACCATATCACCTATTTCCGATGTTGTATGTCCCATTTTCCCGGCAGAAAGGCTTTTCATATCATTTTGAACAATCTTTATTACAGCTTTCTCAATATCATTTGCTGCTTTGCTTTCTCCGAGATGTTCAAGCATCATACCCCCTGCGCATATAGCAGCCATTGGATTTATCACGTTTTTGCCTGTATATTTTGGAGCTGAACCTCCTATAGGCTCAAACATGGACGTTCCGCCTTTATCAGGGTTAATGTTTCCGCCTGCTGCAATACCCATTCCACCCTGTATCATTGCTCCAAGATCAGTGATGATATCCCCAAACATATTGTCCGTTACAATGACATCAAACCACTCCGGATTCTTTACCATCCACATACATGTAGCATCAACATGAG
>CAZMXO010000016.1:0-15275 GCA_964570265.1 uncultured bacterium | reverse complement strand
TTGCACAAGTATTTCTGAAAGCCTCGCTTTCAGAAAACTGTGAAGGCAAGCGTTCTGCGAGAGAGAATAAACAATGACCGACTGGACGAAGCTTAACGACCAAATGCGAAGTTACTCGCCCTTCCTGCGAGACGAGTTCAGGATTAGTCCACCCGAAAGCAATACCCTCGCCAGTTCAATTGCCAACGAGATCAGAGCATTTCCTGAAGACGCACTTCACTCACTGCTCTCGGGCGATACGGTCCAGCCTATCGACAGGCTGGACGAACTTGTCGGTTTCCAATCGTTTATGGATCTGGCTCACGACAATCCCGGGCACCCGGGGTTGACCCGAGCGCAGGTCATCACGCAAAACTACATTTCGTTTGTGTACCTTGGTGACGCCTGCTTCAAGACGCTGCGCAAGTGCGCACCGTCCGGAAGCGTCACGAAGCGTTGCTGCAAGTTTCTCACGGACAACCCCGTTCGGGCATTTCGCAACGCAGTTGCTCATGCCAACTGGAAATACAACCCCGATTTCTCGGGCCTGATATTCTGGTCACGTAAAGGTAGCGACACCTCCGAACCGTTCACTCGGTTCGAGGTGTCGCAAAGCGATTTGGGATTCTGGCAAGCTCTCGCCCGATGCGTGGCGTATGTGGCATATTCTGAAGCAATCGACAAAGGGACGCAGAACCAATGAATGGACAAGTATTTTTCAAAGCCGCGCTTCGCTTGCTTTGAAAAAACTGTCATTCTGACGTTCTGCCAAGGAGAAGAATCTCGCATGATGAAGAGCAAAGTGATTCTGGATCCCCACGGTCGGCGTATGGCCAACATCTTCACCGCCGAGGATCTTGCTCGACTTCACGACGCTGCCGAGATTTGCTGGGCCCGCGACGAACCCATGCCCGAGCATGAAATCGAGAAAGTCTGCGACGAAGTTGTCGCCATCATCACCGGGCGGTGGCGATACGGCGACATCGGTCGCTTCCCGAACATCAAGGCGGTGCTTGAAGTGAGCGGAGGATTCCCTTCAGCCGAGGATTTGGACTACGCGACATGCTTCTCGCGCCGTATTCGCGTGCTCAGCTGTGCGCCCGCGTTTGGACCAGCCGTAGCGGAGATGGGGCTGGCACTGGCTCTGGCTTGTTCCCGCCAGGTCGCGTGGACCGATTCCGCCTTTCGAAGCGACGAGCCCAACTGGAGCCACACGAGTTTTGATACGGAAACCGGCCACCCCTTTACCCTGTACGGGAAGCAGGCTGGATTTATCGGTTTCGGCGGGTTGGCACGTTCACTCAAACCACTCCTGGAGCCGTTCAGATGTCCCATCCAGGTCTACGACCCCTGGCTTACGGACACTTACCTGCGAACGCAAGGCGTCACGCCGGTTGGCATGGATACGCTGTTGAGAACATCGCGCCTGATCTTCGTTATGGCCGTCCCCAGCGCAGCCAACCGTGCCTTACTTGATAGTGAGAAACTGAGCCTGATAAGGCAAGACGCCGTGTTGCTGTTGCTCAGTCGCGCTCATGTTGTGGATTTCGATGCCTTGACCGAGATGCTGCAACAGGGGCGGTTTTGCGCCGGCATCGATGTCTTTCCCGAAGAGCCGTTGCCACAGGATCATCCCATCCGCAAGGTGAAACACGCTGTGCTGTCATCTCATCGAGCCGGGGCCATTGAGGAAGCGCTGCTGAACATTGGACGGATTGTGACCGATGATATCGAGGCTATCTGTCAAGGTCTCGTTCCACAAGAGATGCAGGTAGCCCAACCAGAGTTCATCCGTATGCGTGATAACAAGAAAGCTGAACGCACGGCAGAACAAGCGGCTGGAGGCGACGCCTGAAAGCGCGCCTCAGCCGAAGCGTTATTTTTCTTCTCCCACTTTCTTTTTCAACTCATCAAGCTTCTTAAGCGTCTGAAGAGATGTCATATTCTCTGTGGCAAAATTGTTTTTTCTGGCTTAGAATTTCTTCTTGGTATTGAAACGATTGTAGGCAAAGAAAATGTAGTGTATAAAGACGAAGGTTATCTCTGGGACTATGATGAAATGGGTTCTTAGCGTTGCATTTGTTGGATTTATAATTTTATCTACAGGCATTGCTTTGGTTGTCGTTTATAAAAAACATAATAAAAAAATCACAGAACCAAATAATATATATTATAATTGCAATAAACTACACTTTTAGTCGCTATCAACATTTATATTGTTTTTTTAGCTAATTTGCAGTATATTATAGTTGTAGATAAATACAATACTTGTCATTATTTGAGAAGATAATATATGCAAAAACAAGAGCTATCAGGTTTAAGCACGCAAGAGCGAAAAATAATAGGCCATTTTTCTGCTTTAGAACACGATATAATTAATGCAGATAAATTAGTTGAGTTTCATCCTTGTGCCCGCTCAACTGCAAATCAAATTTTGAGAAGATTAGCTTTAAAGGGTTGGCTGTACAGGCTAAAGCATGGTCTTTACGCAATTGTTCCTTTATCTTCTACGACTACAATGCCTGCGATTGAAAACGCATGGTCGTTAGCGATGGATCTTTTTAAACCTGCTTATATATCCGGATGGTCTGCTGCAGAACACTGGGATTTAACGGAACAAATATTTAATAGTGTTTCTGTTGCAACATTGTCACAACAAAGGGAAAGCATTCAACGACTAGGCAATATTAATTTTCGAACTAAAACACTTAAAAAAGAACACTTTTTTGGCATAAAGAAAATATGGTTTGGTAGCAAGTCTGTAGAAATTGCTGATTCAAGCAGAATGTTGATAGATATTTTGGACTTACCACGTTTCGGCGGCGGCGGTAGACATATGATTGATATTGTTAAGCAGTATTGGCAAGCAGATGTCTGTAATCCAGATTTACTTTTAGAATATGCGTTAAGATATAAACGTGGCGTTGTTTTCAAAAGACTCGGGTTTCTTGCAGAAAATTTAAAGGCCCCTGTGTCAGAAAAGTGGCTTAATACATGTAATATAAATATATCAAAAGGTCTTTCTTATCTTGATCCTGATAGCCCCAAAAAGGGTAAAACTATAAGCAAGTGGAATTTAAAAATTAATATACCATGTCTAAGTTTTAATGATAACAAAAGCTGAAATACTTGAGCTAGCGGCCAATTTTGCGCTCCAGCCAACAACCATACAAAAAGATTACGTACTAGGTTGGGTGCTTAGAGCCATCTCAAATCATCCATATCTATCTAAATGGGTATTCAAAGGTGGTACTTGTTTAAAGAAGTGTTATTTTGAAACTGATCGATTTTCTGAGGATCTCGATTTTACAGTACCTGTTGACCTCTCCATCAACAGCGAACAAATTAACAATTATCTTGAAGACATTCTAAGCTGGATTGAAGAAAATTCTGGTTTAACTTTTTCAAGACGAGATTGGAAAATTGATGAATACATAAACCCTAGGGGAAAGACTTCTTTCCGAGTAAAAATTTCCTATAGTGGTCCACTTAAAGGTGCACCAAAATCTCTTCCGAGAATTAAATTTGATATTACCCAAGATGAGGTGTTGGTGGATACCCCTCAACTTCGTAAGATTCACCACAGCTTTTCAGACGAATTTAACCCTGAACCACAAATATTATCATATTCTATAGATGAAATTCTTGCAGAAAAATCCCGTGCTTTATTCGAAAGAAATGGGCGAGCTCGAGATGTTTATGATGTTGTAAATATTAGTCGAAACTTTAGAGAAAAAATTAACTCAGAAAATACAAAAAATATTGCTATAGCTAAGTTTGAATTTAAAAAACTTATTCCTCCGTCTGTACATGAAATATTAGGTTCTATTGATAAAGAAACTTTAAAAGCTAACTGGGCTCATCAATTAGCTCACCAAATAAGCTCTTTACTGCCTGTTGAAACTTTTATCGATGAATTAGAAAATGCCATTGCATGGTGGTTAGAACCAAAAATAGCAAAACCAGTTCCTAATCCTGTCCCTGGGGCATATGGACAAAGAATTCCGCGTAGTTTTTTCCCTGCAACAGGCATTCAAGCTGGCACAAGCTTATCACTTGATATAATACGTCGAGCCGCCCACAATAGACAATGCGTATCAATATATTATTGCGGTCACACTAGATTAGTAGAACCATATTCCCTTAGATACCCTGCAACGGGCAATGAGCTTTTGTATGTTCGAGAAATTGAAAAAGATAGTATGCCATCCAGCAAAAGAAATAATCCAACGGCTTATATAACAGCTAAAATTGAAACTGCATCTCTTTCAAATAAAACTTTCGCACCTCGCTGGGAAGTTGAGCTATAATATTAAAGTATGCTGTCAAAGTTAAAAATAAAAACTTATAACAAATCACTACAGTGGATTTTGCTAGCGCAAAACCACTGAGTTCAAGCGTTATTTTTCTTCTCCAAGTTTCTTCTTCAACTCATCCAACTTTTTAAGCGCCTGAAGAGGTGTCATGTTTTCTGTATCTAAGTTTTTTATTTCATCCACAACAGGATGATCTACTGGAGTAAAAAATGTAAGCTGAGACTCTCTTATCTCTTTGTTTTTGCTTTTCTTTGTGGAAGGTGCGAATTTGGGAAGACCTTCTTCTGAGATTGTTTCGTTCTCCAAATTAACAAGAATATCCTTTGCCCTTTCTATTACTTCTTTTGGAAGACCAGCAAGAGATGCTACATGGATACCATAGCTTTTGTCTGTTGGACCTTCAACAATCTTATGGAGAAAAATAACTTCATTATTCCATTCCTTTACTGAAATATTATAATTCTTTGCTCTTTCCAAAGTGAGAACAAGTTCCGTCAGCTCATGATAGTGAGTGGCAAAAAGAGTTTTTGCGCTGATTTTTGGATTATTATGTATATATTCCGCCACTGCCCATGCAATGCTGACACCATCAAATGTGCTTGTGCCTCTGCCTACTTCGTCAAGTATTACTAAACTGTGCGGAGTGGCATTGTTGAGTATATTTGCCACCTCATTCATCTCTATCATAAATGTACTCTGTCCTTTTGTCAGATCATCTGACGCGCCGACTCTGGTAAATATTCTATCAACCGTACCGATCTTTGCGCTTTTTGCAGGCACAAAGCTGCCGATCTGTCCCATGAGAACAATGAGAGCAACCTGTCTGATATAAGTTGACTTGCCTGCCATATTCGGTCCGGTGATTATCAGTATCTGCTGGCTGGAATTATCAAGACATGTATCATTTGGAACAAATTGACTGCCGATATCCAACCTCTCAATGACCGGATGTCTGCCATCAATAATCTCTATAACATCAGAATCTGTAATCTCAGGTCTTACATAATTATTTTGAATAGCTACTAGCGCTAACGAACTTACCGCATCCAGCATACCAATAGCACGCGCTATTTTTTGAAGTCTGACAGTTTCACATGCAGCCTGACTGCGCACATCAGTAAAAATCTTATATTCCGCTTCATTAATTCTTTCTTCTGCGCCAAGAACAAGCGCTTCTTTCTCCTTCAGCTCCGGAGTTATAAATCTCTCACAACCCAGAAGAGTCTGTTTCCTAATGTAATTATCGGGAACCATATTCAAATTCGTTTTTGTAATTTCAATATAGTATCCAAAAACTTTATTGTATCTTACCTTTAGAGATTTTATTCCTGTTCTTTGAATCTCTTCTACCTGAAGCGACTTGATCCAGTCCTTTCCTCCCTTGCTAACCTGTCTTATTTCATCAAGACCGGCATCAAATCCCTGCTTGATAATATTGCCGTCTCGAATACTGATTGGAGGTTCATCAACAATAGCCTTATCGAGTAAACTAACTAGTTCTGAGACATCCTGCAAGTCCTCATACACGTTCTTCAACATCGGCACTTTAAATTGTTTAATTATTTCCTTTACCTGAGGAACTTTTTTCAATGATTCTCTGAGACCTATTAAGTCACGTCCGTTGGCTAGACCGCAATTAACACGACTGATTATTCTTTCTATATCTGAGATATGTTTGATAACTGCCCTTATCTTATCGTTAACGTCTGTAGAATTTACAAACTCGCTAACCGCATCAAGTCTATTATTAATCTCTGCAGAATCCCTCAGAGGCTGTATAATCCATGTCCGCAGAAGACGAGCTCCCATTGGAGTAAGAGTTGCATCCAGCGTATCCAATAACGTTCCTTTTTTCCCATGAGCGTGTATAGTTTCAACAAGTTCAAGATTCCTTTGAGTAGCACTATCCAGTATCATAAAGTCTGATGTTGAATATATTTTGAAATCGTTTATGTGCGTCGGCGAAATTTGCTGTATATCCTTTATGTACTCAAGAAGCGCTCCTCCACAGCATATTGCAGCGGGAAAATCCCTGCAACCGAAGCCGTCCATTGACTGTGTTTTAAAATGCTGTGTAAGTACACTGTTTGCGCTTTCTTCATCAAAATGCCAGTCATCATACGGAGTTAAAACAGGACAGGATATACTGATATCCTTTTTAATCTTCTCGTTTTGCATTAAGGAGTTCGGAAGGATAATTTCTTTTGGGTTAACACGCCGGATTTCATCAAGAAATTTTGCATAATCGGAAAACTCTGCTGACTTGAACTCGCCTGTTGATAAATCCGAGATTGCAAGCGCAAACTTTTTATCTGATAATACTATTGCCCCAAGATAATTATTGCTCTTCACATCAAGCATAGAACTGGAAAGAACCGTACCGGGAGTTATTGTTTTTACAATCTCTCTTTTAACAAGTCCCTTTGCCTTTCTGGCGTCTTCAACCTGTTCACAGATTGCAACTTTATGACCGCTTTTTATTAATTTTGATATATAGTTTTCCGCAGCATGGTATGGAATGCCGCACATCGGGATTTTTCTTCCTTCTCCCCCGTCGCGAGAAGTCAGAACGATCTCAAGAATTTTGGATGCAAGCTTTGCATCATCAAAGAACATCTCATAAAAATCCCCTAATCTAAAGAAAAGAATAGTGTCTTTATTGTTCTTTTTTATGTTCAGATACTGCCTGAGCATTGGAGTTAACGCTGGCATTTCCCTATCCATTATTATCTTAACTTCAGAGTTGCAAGACTTATAAGAGCAAAAATTATAGATACTATCCAGAACCTGACTGTAACCTTTGTCTCATCCCAGCCCAGTTTTTCAAAATGATGATGCAGAGGGGCTATTAAAAATACTCTTTTTCCTGTCGTACGAAAGGAGATGATCTGAATAATAACGGATAGAGCCTCTATAACAAAAATACCGCCGGCTATGACCAGCAATATCTCCTGTTTTACAACCACAGCTACAAAACCGAGTGCCCCGCCTATTGCAAGAGAGCCTGTATCCCCCATAAATATCTCTGCAGGATAGCAATTGAACCAGAGAAAACCTAAGCTCGCTCCTACCAGAGCAGCACAAAACACAGCAAGTTCTCCGCTCCCGACAACGTTTATAATATGCAGGTATTTACTGAATACTACATGTCCGCACAAATATGTCACTATAATGAACGTAATAGAAACCATCATTGTGCATCCAATGGCCAGTCCGTCAAGCCCGTCTGTAAAATTAACCGCATTTGAAGCACCGACAATAACCAGCATAACAAACGGAATATAGAAATAGCCTAAATCTACGAAGAAACTTTTGAAAAATGGGAATCCAAGCTTTGTGGCAAACTCGGAATTTACCGGATTATAATAAAGATAGAGACCTATAAACCCGGCAACAATGAGCTGACCTAATAATTTTGCGCTTATCTTTAGTCCTTTGGAATTCTTTCTATGTATTTTTAGGTAATCATCAATAAAGCCAACCCCACCTAGTCCCAGAGTTACGAGTAAAACAAGCACTACGTATCTGTTTGTCAAATCAGCCCATAACAATGTGGTAATCAGCAAAACCAGAATTATTAGAACCCCGCCCATAGTTGGAGTACCTTGTTTCTTTTGATGAAGAGTGAACAAGTCAGGACATTCTCCCTTTCTGATATACTGCCCGATATTCAACTCTTTTAATTTTTTTATCATCCATGGTCCGAGGAATATACTTAATAAAAGCGCAGTTGCAGCTGCGCCTCCTGCGCGAAATGTAATATACTTAAAAACATTAAACCCGCCCCATACATTGCGAAGCGAATAAAAAAGATGATAAAACATTAGAACCCCTTCAATATTTCAAGTATGTTCTCAAGATGCATTGCTCTTGAACCTTTTAACAACAGAGTATCATTACTTTCCAATATGCTCAATAATTTTTCTCTGATTTCTTCTGCGTTTTTGAATGAGAATATATTGTTTCCATCAAATCCGCTCTCTTTTGCCGTAGCAGCTGATAATCCGGCAAGTTCTCCAACAGTTATAAATACATCTATTTGAGATTCCGAAACTAGCTTACCAATCTTGTTATGCTCTGATGCCTTACAGTTGCCAAGTTCAAACATATCAGCAAAAATAAAAACTTTTCTACCTTTAGCATTAATATTCCTAAGCACTTCTAAAGCCGCTCTGGTTGAGGCCGGGTTTGCATTATACGCATCATTTATTATAGTAAGATTTTTCGTCTTTATTATTTGCATTCTCATCTCAGGAGATTTGAAGTCCTCCAAGCCGTCTCTTACAAGATTCAGATCTTCAGAAAACTGCAAAGAAACGCTGGCAGCAGCTAACGCATTATACACATTGTGAATTCCGGGTATGGGCAGAGTTATTTTAACTGCGCCATTCAAAAGAAATTTTGTGCTTGTAGGCAATAAATCAATATTCTCAGCCATAACATCCGCCTTGTTTTTTATGCCAAACGATATAACCCTGCATTTTGCGGCGGCTTTGAGAAAGCTAAAATATTTATCATCTGCATTTAATATTGCAACGCCTTCCTTGGGGACAAATTCAAGCAGTTTTGCTTTTGCATTTACAAGATTTTTAACTGTCTTGAAATATTGCATATGAGCTATGTTTATGTTTGTTATAACTGCAATATCAGGGCAGACAATCTCTCCAAGATTTTCCATCTCTTCATATGAACTTATCCCAACCTCAAAGATACCGGCTCTCGTATCTTTTGATAGTCTAAACGTCATAAGCGGAACCCCGATTTGATTATTATAATTTTTTATTGTTCCCGTTATTTTGAGCTTCCGAGAGAGTATGCTTTCTGTCATATCCTTAACAGTAGTCTTCCCGTTACTGCCAGTGATACCAACAATCGGAATATTAAATTTTCCCCTATAATATTTTGCTAAATCTTGGAGTGCTTTAAGAGTATCACCTACCTTGATAATAACGGAAACCGAATTCTGAGTGTCCGAAAACAGACTGGAAAGAACAATTCCTGATGCACCATTTTTTATGGCATTACCGATAAATTTGTGACCATCGAAATTATCTCCCTTAATTGCAATAAACAAGTCACCCTTTTTTATACTGCGAGAATTTATTGATATGCCTTTGATGGAAAAATTCTGATCACCTTTTACAAGCTTGCCTTTGGTCGCTTTTATTACCTCGTTTACATATAACGATTCCATACCGACAATCTACTACATTTTGGGGATTTAATAAATATTTTAATTGCTTGTTCCAACAGACAGCTGAAGCAGTCTGTTGTCCACTCCTATGCAACCGCTTGCTTTAGCTAGCGGTTATCTGTAGAAGCGTTGTAGGGACAGTTATTTGTTATGTGTTCTTTTATTTTAACGATTTGGGTATGTGGCGTTTATTTAAATCGAATTTGCAGGTTCAGTTTAAAGAATAATTGTTTATCTTCTTCGTAAATCTTTCCAAATTCGTGTCTTGTGCTACTTGCTGTATCGAGTTTTGTGTTCGCAAATAAATAATTCTCAAATTCGTTGCGGTTATAAATATGATAACAAAGTACTTCGCCAGTTTCTTTTACGATTAAATATCCGCCTGTTGCATCATAAACTCCTGCCCAAACTTTTGATGGCATCATGCCTAATGCAATATCTGTTAAGCAATGTTTTATTTTATATTCGTAAAACTTATGGGCGTGTTGATTGTCGTATTTTAAAGGATTTGCTTCTGTCAAAGCACTTGTTAGGCTTTTGACTGTACTTGTGTTTGAAGTGAAAAAGTAGAATAGAATCTCGGAAAGTATATTTGGTAACAAGCTATCAATTAGAATCAAATTGTTGCTAAATATGCTGTTTTCTAATTTCGTAAACTGAAACTGTCCGCCTTGTTTTGTAATAGCTTCAATTCTGTCCTTAATCTTGCTGCGAGTATCAATTTGATTGATTCGTTCAATTTCAGTCTTTGTTGTGGAGTAGTTTGCTATTTGATAAATAAAGTTAGTCGTTTTACCTGCATTTAGAAGTGTTGAATCACCGCCTAATTGAGATTTTATGCTAAAACCTAAATCAGCAAATTGATTGATTTTCTTGTCGTGAATTACAATACGAATATCTGTTTTTGAAGTTGATTTTGCTTTGAGAGTGTGGCAATTAACAGAACGCATAAATTCTTCTGTTTCAGGGATACTGAAAATGCCTGTCGCTCCTTTAATTGCTGTTAAAAGTTGAACGGCTTGTTCTGAAAATGTTTTAATCGGAATTCTTAATTCTTCTTTTCCGCCTGAGATTATTACCAAATCGTCATTAATTCCATATTCAAAATCTCCACTACTTTCATTTCGTATAATCTTAATTATTGGATAAAAAACTTCTTCGATTTTATTTAGATTAGCATCGCCAGCAAACAATTGCTTGTCAGAAAGCAATTTAAATAAAACATAAATTTCACTCCATTCTCCCTTATTTCCTGTTATCATTTTGCCTTTCTAATTAGGTTAATTATTTTATTTGCTGTTGCTTGAATAGCAGGGATGGCAACGGAGTTGCCAAATTGTTTGTATGCAGAAGCATCTGCAACAGGAATATTAAATTCATCAGGAAATCCTTGTAATCTTGCCCATTCTCTAGGTGTCATTTTACGGATTCCTTCTCTATTTACCACTCCTTTAATATGAGTTGTTGGTGTAAAATCAGTTATTCTGTCATCAATTACTAGGTTTCTTTCCCTACCCATTCCGCCTACTACTATTGCGTTTGCAATGCCATCGTCAGGAATAATTATATAACCAAAACCGTTTCCTTTACTTTTGTGTCTTTCTTTGTGGTTAATTAATGTTTGCACATATTGTGTTGAAAGATAGTACTTTGTAGGTACTGTTTCTTTCTCTTTTATGTCTGCAAATCTCACATCCTTATTTGTTGGTTTCGGATATTTAAATTCTGTAATATTTAAATCTTTGCGAAAACCTATAATGTAAATTCTTTCTCTATTTTGTGGGACACCAAAGTCTTTAGCATTTATTATTTGAGGTTCTGGTACATAATAATCCAAGTCGTTGCGTAGTACATTTAGAATTGTTTCTAATGTTCTACCTCCATTATGATTTCTAAGTCCTTTAACATTCTCAAGAAAAATTGTTTTTGGTTTTTTTCGTTTAATAATTTCCGCAACATCAAAAAACAAGGTTCCTCTTGTGTCGTCAAAACCGCCTCTTTTACCCGCAATTGAAAATGATTGACAAGGAAAACCTGCACAAAGCAAATCAAAACCATCTGGGATGTATGATTTTATTTCTTCTTTTGTAATGTCACCAAAAGGTACTTCTCCAAAATTAGCACAGTAGGTTCGTTTAGCTTCTTTGTCCCATTCGCTTGTAAAAACACATTTCCCTCCTAGATTTTGCAAAGCCATACGAAATCCACCAATACCGGCGAATAAATCTATAAACTTGAATTTGGGGTTTTCAGTGGGAGGAAATGGAACTTCAAATGTGTTGAAGAGTCTATATTGTAGAGCTTCTTCGGCAACAATGTTTGTAATTGTTTCTTCAGGATATTTGTTTTGCAGAATTCCCTTAGTGATCTCTATTGCATCTGTTTTGTAAAATTTAGAAATACCGTTTGTGTAGTTGTGCAAATAATGAGTTAAAACAGCTTCTTTGTTGCTTTCAGGCTCTATTGTTTTAATTCTACATTGCTTAACATTAATTTCTTCGAGAGATATTTTTTTCGTGAAGTTCATCTTTTTATCGTTAATTTTATCTGCAATTTTGAGGGTGCAATTTAGTAAATCATTTTCAATTTGGGAACCCCAAAACCTTAAAACAGTCCAACCTTGATTATAAAGTTCCGTATTTACCTCTTTGTCTCGTTGAATATTGCGTTCTATTTTCTTGTGCCAAAATTTTTGGTTTGTTTTGTGGTCTGTTTTGTGTATTTCCCATTCTTTCCCATGCCAAAACTCGCTATCGACAAAAATAGCAATTTTATATTTTTTGAATGTTAAGTCGGGTTTTCCAAAAACTGAATTGTCATTTTTTCGGTAGCGGTAACCTTTGGAAAAGAGGGATTTTGCTAAAGCAATCTCAATTTTTGAGCCTGTTGCTTTAACCGCTTGCATATTTTTCTTTCTTTGTTCTTTGGTCAGTTTGTCCATAATGTAAAGTTAGGTTATATTGATTCTTCTTGTCGTTTTTTGTTCGTTAATTATGTGGATGGTCTTTGTTTCTACGCTTGTACCCAACATTAATTATTGAACACTTGGTGTTATTTTAACGTTATCGTACCTCAAATTACCTAAAACCTCAATAAAAATAGGCAAAACCACCATCCTCAACCCATAAAGAAAAAAGGGCACAAAATATTGTGCCCCTACAAATATATTTTTTATCGTAGAAATCCAGCAGATCAGTCAATGGTTAAAGATTTGAGTAAGTACTTTCATTCCGTTTGCGTATATAGACTATTCTCACAACTTTCTCAGAAAAATCCAATAGATATCCAACACGAAAGTTTCCGCATCGCAGGCGAAAATAAGATACCGCTCCTTTTTTAATTTTTTTCACGCCCACAGGCAAAGGGTTAGTTTTTAGCCCTTTTATTTTTTCAATTATATTTTCTACATCTTTTTTAGGGATAGATGCAAACTCCTTCTTAACGCTGGACTTATATACTAAACTATACATCAATTCTGAGCGACTTCAGATACGTATCCATCTCTTTTTCTGATATTTCCGCTTCATCCTTACGGGCTTCAAAAAGGGCAATGTCTTTTTCATCCTCTTTAGCCTCGCTCAGTTTTTCTTCAATAGCCTTGCTGACAAAATAACTTATTTTTAAACCATGTCCCTGACAAAAATCTTTCAGATTCTTTTGTAAAAGTTCAGGAATTCTGGCACCGCTGATGACTGTTCCCATAATACACACCTCCTTGTTACAATAAGTTAACAAATAGTAACAATTATGTCAAGAAATACAGGCTTGTTTTTTGTTGCGATTTATACGAAACCTAATATCTCTTTTACAACCTGTCTGTCATCAAAGGGAACAATTGTGTCTTTTAGTACCTGATAGGTTTCGTGCCCTTTACCCAGAATCATTACAAGGTCATTCTTTTTGGCGAGTTCTATTGCTCGCTTAATAGCGTTTTTTCTATCCGGCATAATTCCAATAGCAGGACTGCCAATGTCTTTAATTCCATGAATGATTTCTTCAATAATATTCATAGGATCTTCAGTTCTTGGATTATCAGAGGTAATGATAATATAATCGCTCAGTTCTGAAGCTATCCTTCCCATTTGCGGACGTTTCAACCTGTCTCTGTCTCCTCCGCATCCAAACACCGTTATTATCCCGTTGGGCTTTAACGCTCTTGCAGCACTGAGAACTTGTTTCATGCCGTCAGGAGTATGAGCGTAGTCAATAATAACGTTAAAATCAGTATTTGTGGTTATTTTTTCAAATCTGCCCGG
Source organism: uncultured bacterium (assembly GCA_964570265.1). Classification (GTDB taxonomy): domain Bacteria; phylum JAHJDO01; class JAHJDO01; order JAHJDO01; family JAHJDO01; genus JAHJDO01. The sequence continues at coordinate 1,530 of CAZMXO010000016.1, read as the reverse complement.
AACTGATTTTAAGCTTTCCAGTCCGGATTTAATCTCATCAAGAGATAAACCAAAAGCCAACGCAGCACTTGTGGCTGCAAGCGCATTATAGATATTGTATTTACCTGCAAGATTGATTTTTACCTCTATGCTTTTATCCGTGGAAATATGAAGTCTAAAACATGAACCATTAAGGGTTGATCTTATGTCAGTTGCATATACAGATGCGTTTGTATTTAATCCATAGGTAATAATATCAACATGGCATACATCAATAAATCGTCTACTTACGGGGTCATCTATATTTATGATAGCTTTTTTAACAGTATCCTTTTTGCTGTTCTTCCCAATTTGTTCAAAGAGCTGAAGTTTTGTTTCTTGATATTTTTCTAATGTTTCATGGTAGTCTAAATGTTCAGGTGTTAAGTTAGTAAAAATACAGGTATCAAATTCAATTCCTGCTATCCTTTGCTGAGCAATTGCGTGAGAGGAAACCTCCATTATGACAGTTTCTATACCTGCCTCTAACATCTGGCTAAACAACGCTCTTAATTGAATCGGATCCGGTGTAGTATTTACTGCGGGTATAATCCTTTCTCCTATCCGATAATTAATTGTGCCGATTATTCCGGTTTTATGTCCGGCTTTTCTGAGAATTCGATCAATGAAATAGGTCGTTGTTGTCTTCCCATTAGTTCCTGTTACCCCGATAACATTCATTTTATTTGAAGGATAATCATAAAATGTGTCTGCTATTAGAGGAAGTATCTTTTTCGTATCAGGAACTTTTATTATCGTTATATCCTCTAATACTTCTACATCCTTTTCTACTATGAGGGCTGCAGCTCCTCTGGAAATCGCGTCATTAACAAAATCATGCCCATCTGCCTTTGCTCCTTTAATACCAATAAAGGCAAACCCGCTCTTTATATTATTAGAGTCAGTGGTTATTCCATTAATTTCAATGTCTTTCCTGCCGGATATGGTAAAGCCTTCTAAAACAGAAATTAGTTTTTGTAATTTCAATGTAGTTCTCCCTTATCCGGAAAAACATTAAGATATCTCAGCACATCCTGCGCAACATTTTTAAATGCAGGAGCGGCAACAATTGATCCATAATATGCTCCACGAGGCTCATTCACCATTATTAATATTACTACCTGTGGATTAGGCACCGGCAAAAATCCTATAAAAGAAGCTACATATTTTTTATTGGAATAGCCCTTTCCCTGTATGTACTTTTGAGCAGTCCCTGTTTTGCCTGCAATAGTGTATCCTTCAATCTGCGCGTTGATACCTGTTCCGCTTTTTACAACACCTGTCAATATTTCGCTTAACATCTTACTTGTTTTTAAAGAAATTACTCTGCGGACTACTCTTGGTTTGAATTCTTTCTTTATCTTTCCATTCTTGTCTTCCATGCGGCTTACAATCATAGGGGCCATTAAATTTCCCCCATTTGCAACTGCTGAAATTGCAGTTATAAGCTGAAGAGGGGTTACTGATATCTCCTGTCCGAATGGAATAACCCCAACAGAAAGCTTTGACCAT
>CAZMXO010000015.1:0-16617 GCA_964570265.1 uncultured bacterium | reverse complement strand
AGATGGACAATAATTACATTGAATATATACAAAGACAAATGAAAAGACAGAAAATACTTGACTTTATATATGAAAAAGCCAAAATTTCGATAGTATCATGATGGAGGTGGTATTATGAGTTTAATTCCAATGGTAATAGAACAAACAGGCAGAGGCGAACGCGCGTATGACATTTATTCAAGATTACTAAAAGACAGAAATATAATTATTGGAACACCTATAGACGATAATGTAGCTAATGTCGTGATTGCGCAAATATTGTATCTGGAATTTGAAAATCAGGATAAGGACATAACTATTTACATAAACAGTCCCGGAGGAGTCGCTACTGCGGGGTTAGCAATATATGATACTATGCAGTTCGTGAAATCAGACATTTCTACTATTTGTATGGGACAGGCAGCAAGCGCTGCTGCAATATTACTTGCTGCGGGGACAAAAGGAAAAAGAATGTCTCTTCCAAATGCACGTGTACTTATCCATCAGCCTTCAGGCGGTATGCAGGGACAAGTGTCGGATATTAATATCCATGCGAAAGAAATGCTTGATTTAAAAGATAAAGTGAATAAAATTCTCTCGAAGCATACAGGACAGTCTATAAAAAAAATAAATACTGATACGGATAGAGATTTTTTTATGTCGGCTGAACAAGCTAAACAGTATGGTATTATTGACGAAGTAATCACAGTTAAGAAATAACGGAGTCCAAGTTTATGGCTATTAAAACCGATAGAGATATGAGAAAAAGTGGGGATTTTCAAGCATTAAATGTGCCTGTTGAGGAGAGAAAACGAAGAGGTTATGTTGAAGATAGAGATATTGTAAAGGAGACAGAGATTTCTTTTTTCGCAGTTCAAAATTATATTCAGACCGGACTTATTGAGGTGGATGCTGAAACACCTCAAGGAAAGAAATTATTTAAAAAGGATAAAACACTGAAACGATTAAGATTATTAAATTATATGCAAAAATTGCATACGGTACAGGAGATAAAAAACGCAATATATGCCCCTGACTTTAACGAAGATAAGTTTCTAGAGAAACAGGTAATAGGAGATCAAGATAGTGAAAACATTCATTCCTAAAATAAATGATACGGAAAAAGCATGGTATATTTTAAACGCAGAAGATAAGGTTCTAGGTAGATTGGCATCCAAAGTTGCAACTATACTCAGTGGAAAACATAAACCTATATATGTCCCTCATGCTGATGTTGGAGACTATGTAATTGTTATTAATGCGGCTAAAGTTCGCCTAACAGGTAAAAAACTGGAACAAAAAGTTTATTATCACTACTCAGGATATCCGGGAGGACTTAAAGAGACGCGTCTTTTTGACTTGATGGAAAAAAATCCTGGAGAAGTTATAAAAAGAGCTGTTAAAGGCATGCTTCCTAAAAATAGGCTAGGTAAAAAGATGTTGACAAAATTAAAGGTTTATCCAGACAAAGAACATCATCAGGAAGCTCAAAAACCTGTTCCTATTCCAGAAGAAATGGAAATATAAAGGAGACCCTATTGTGGCAAAAGCAAAACCCGTACTCTATAGCACTGGCAGACGAAAAACATCTGTCGCTCGTGTAAGATTAATTCATGGAAAGGGAGAAATAATAATCAATAAAAAACCTTACAAGGATTATTTTGAAAATGATACATTAAGCATAATTATATGTCAGCCTTTTCAAGCTACAGATACTCTTGAAAAATATCATATCTTAGCAAGTGTTAAAGGCGGAGGAAGCGCTGGTCAGGCAGGTGCGGTTCGCCATGGTATATCAAGGGCTTTAGTAAAGGCCGATGAAGGATTAAAGGATACTTTAAAGAAAGCAGGATTCCTTACCCGTGATCCGAGAAAGAAAGAAAGAAAGAAATACGGACAAAAGGGTGCGCGTAAGAAATTCCAATTTACCAAGAGATAGTAAACTTCTCATATGTCTGATCAACGACAGATAAAAATCAATGTACTTGGCACAGAGTATAAAGTTAAGACTGATAAGGATCCGTCCGAAATTCACAAAATTGAGGAATATCTAAATAATAAGATAAGCGAAATCTCTAACAATACACATATAGCATCATCCCTTCAAATAACTACTTGGGCTGCTCTGTTTATTACAGAAGAATTCCTTTCATATAAAGAAAAAACCAAACAACGTGCACGAAAAATTGATGATATAATTGAAAAAATCGATAAAATAAATCTGGAAATATAAATTTTCCCTTTAAATAATTATAAATTGTGTTATACTGATTCAGTATTCCCTGCTGTGTTTGTTATAAGTTTGGTTATTTTGAGCCAACAATAAGAAAATGGGAGCTTATATTTAGGTGTTCAATGCACTTGCATTGGCTCTAAGCGAGCACCCACGTGGTCCTAACGGCTTCAAAATGGTCTTATTTAGACGGCATTTGGCGGGGAATTTTTTTATAGGAAGTTTTATGAAAAAACCTGTAATTGCAATTACACTTGGCGATCCGGGAGGAATTGGACCAGAGGTTGTCGTAAAGGCTCTGGCTAATAAACAAGTTTACGAGCGCTGTACTCCTGTTATAATCGGAATTGAGAAAGCCCTCTATAAAACTAAAAAAATAGGCTCCGTCTATAAAATAGAAACAATAAATCATCCGTCAGACATTAAAAACGACTCTGATAAAGCATACTTGTTTAATCCACAAAATTTAAAATTAAAAAATATAATACTTGGCAAACCAAACCCTATACAAGCCAAAGCAGCTACTGAATTTTTAAAAGACGCAGCTGTATTTACTCTTAATAAGAAGATTGATGCAGTTGTAACTGCCCCTGTAAATAAGTACGCAATTAATGCCGCAGGTATTCAATTTAGAGGACAGACAGAATTTTTAGCAACACTCACAAATACACATAAATATGCAATGGTTCTATCTAGTGAAAAAATCCGCATTATTCCCCTGACACGGCACACTCAAGTAAAGAACATTAATAAATTAATAAAAAAACAATATATAATTGATACAATTGAGTTGATTGAGCAGAATAGTTTTTTGTTTGGCATACATAAGCCAAGTATTGCGGTACTTAGTCTAAATCCTCACTGTGGAGATGGAGGCGCTATTGGAAACGAAGAAATAACGGAAATCATACCAGCAATTGATGAGGCTTTAAAAAAAGGGGTAAATATTCAAGGTGCTTTCTCTGCTGATGCATTTTTTGGAAATTGTGAGTATAAAAAATATGATTTCATTTTGGCAATGTATCATGACCAGGGACTTATACCATTTAAAATGCTTTCCTTTGGCAAAGGAGTTAATGTAACAATAGGACTTCCAATTATCAGAACATCTCCTGATCACGGAACAGCATATGATATAGCAGGAGAAGGCATTGCAAATGAAGAAAGTTTGATAGAAGCGATTAAAATGGCTTCAAATATGGCTATTATAAAACAATCTATTCCCAAGCAATGAATTTCTTCTCGCCAAATAGTATTAAAGAAGAACTCAAAAGACACAATCTTCGTCCAAAAAAAAAGTTTGGGCAGAACTTCCTTATAGACAGGAATATAGCTGATATAATAATTAACACTCTCAATATTAAAGAAAGCGATGTTATAGTTGAGATTGGCTCAGGACTGGGAGCATTAACACACCTTATCGCTATCAAGGCTAAAAAGCTAATAGCAATGGAAATAGACACAAAACTGCTTGATATTTCAAGGAACTTGCTCTTAAAATATAATAACATTGAATTCATTAATAAAGATATCTTAAAAACTCGTTTTAATATTCCCGAGAATTATAAAGTAATAGGCAATATTCCCTATTATATTACAACACCAATTATATTATTTCTTCTGGATATCATTCCAAGTCCTGAATTTTTTATACTAACGATCCAGAAAGAAGTAGCCCAAAGACTTACGGCTAAGCATGGATCAAAAGCTTATGGCTCCCTGTCGATCTTTGTCCAATATAGGTGCAGAGTAGAAATTGTTAAATATATAAAAAAGACTGCTTTTTATCCTCAGCCGGATGTATGTTCCGCTCTGGTAAAATTCACTTTTTTAGAGGAACCGCCTGTTAAATTAAAAAATGAAAAACTGTTTTTCGATATCATTCAGGCAGGATTCATGTACAGAAGAAAAATGTTCATAAACGCAATATCAAGATATGCTAACTTAGGAATCAATAGAGAGGAAATAGAAAAAGTCTTTGAGCATCTTAATCTATCAACAAACATTCGCGCAGAAAGTCTATCAATGTCCGAATTGGCAGATCTGAGTAATCATATTAAAAGGTAAATTATTAAACCTTCTCCCGCCAGTAATTTAACAGGTCATTCATGGTCTTCTCAAAAGGAATCTCCGGCTTCCATCCGGTTGCATCTCTAAACTTAGTGTTGTCTCCGCCAAGATATGGAACATCTGAAGGTCTCATCTTTGCAGGATCCTTTTTTACCTCTACTTTTACCCTTGATAAACCAATTAGTATATCCAGAACCTCGCTAATTCTATATGCTTTGCCTGTACAGATATTATAAACCTCTCCCGGTTTGCATTTTCCCAACCCCAACCAGTAAGCTTTTACTATATCGCGGGCATCTGTAAAATCCCGCTGAGCCTCGAGATTTCCAACAAGAATTACAGGCTCTTTTTTCCCTTTTTCTATTTCTACTATTCGTTTTGCAAATTCAGAACAAACAAATACATCTCCACGCCTTGGTCCTGTGTGATTAAAAGCTCTTGTTCTGACAACATTAAGTTTGTAACTCATATAATACTGGTAAGCCAGAAGGTCCTGCCCAACCTTGCTTACTCCATAAGGGCTCAACGGTCTCAATGGATTTGTCTCTTTAATAGGCGTCTCTTCAGGATAAACCATACCATATTCTTCCGAGGAACCTGCAATCTGCATCCATGGATTAATCTTTGATCTTCTAATGGCTTCAAATATGTTTAATTCTCCGATAATATTTGTAGTCAAAGTTTCTGCAGGACTGTTCCATGAAGTTGGAACAAAACTTTGCGCAGCTAAGTGGAATATCTTGTCGGGTTTTATGTCTGCGATCAGATCGTTCACAGAAGACGCATCGCTAAGATTACACTGAATCAAATGGAGTTTATCCTTTATATGCTCAATGTTTTCTGTTTTACTACGCCACCTTATAGTTCCATATACCTCCACTTTCTCCTTTGTTAATGCATAATCAGCAAGATGGCTGCCTACAAAACCGGTAATTCCTGTAATTAAAACTTTCATGTTTTTATGCTCCATATTTTGTTAATCTTAACGAATTAGCCATCATTAAAGACATTATGTCAAGCGCTGGGAATTTGCCTAAACCACCTCTTGAACAACTTGTTTCTCCAAAATGTTTTACGTCATCAGGTCTGCAGTATTTTGAATGCAGTAAAAATGGAACAGGATGCCAGCTGTGTGATTTTAAGAAAGCAGGGGTTGAATGATCACCTGCTATAGCTAGAACATCGGGTTTAAGATCAGTAATAAGCGCTAAATTTTTGTCAACCTCTTCAATAACGCTTACCTTTCTATCAAAATCGCCATCCTCTCCTGAACTATCAGTTGCCTTTATATGGATAAAGAAGAAATCAAATCTATTAAAATTAGTTCTTAAAGTCTCAAATTCCTCTCTAATACTGCCTCCTGTTGGAAGTATCTCCATACCGACGAACTGAGCCAGTCCTTTATACATAGGATAAGCTGCAATAGCAGCAGCATGCAACTTATATACATCCTTCATCTGAGATAATCCCGGTTTTTTTGCAAATCCTCTTAATAATATTGCATTTGCAGGATATTTATCAGCCAATATATTTTGCGCTTTATGAATAAATTCGTTTACCAAAATGGCAGTAGTTTCAGCACACTCATCTAAAGCAACTACTTCTTTAGACTGCACGCCTGTTTTTTGAGGATCGGAATCCGAAAGTTTATCAGATAGTTCGGATCCTCTAAATATTACTACTGCACGATGCTCTTTTACCGATTTTACAAATATCTCAATATTTTTAATTTCTACTTTTTCCAGCAATTCGCATAACTGAGAGCTTTCATTCGTTGCAATACGACCGGCTCTGCGATCCGTTATCAATCCATCATTATCAACCGTAGCAAAATTAATTCTAGCCGCTAAATCATTTTCCTGCATATTAAATCCTATCCCTGCCGCTCCAAGAGCTCCTCTGCCTATTGCATATTTGATCGGATCGTATCCAAAAAGCGCAAGATGCGCAGGACCGCTTCCAGCGGTTATTCCAGCCATTATTGGATCAGTCATTCCCAAAGCAGCTGATTCTGCAAGCAGATCAATATTAGGGGTATTTGCTGTTTCCAGCTCTGTCTTCCCTCCTGCTTCTAAGCCCAGACCTCCAAGCCCGTCAAGAACCAACAAAACCATCTTTGTATTATTAGTAACTGACAGATCCTTTATTAAATTCAACCTATCCAACTTTTTTCCCTTTTTTTGATATTTGTTGACTAATTAATTCCTTTACGCTAGCCAATTTACCATAACAAATCAATGTATCCCCTATCTGTATTTTTCTCTGACCTTTTGGCGCTGGAATAGTTATTCCATCCCTATCTATTGCTAAGACTAATATGTCACTTTCCCTTAAAGGCGATTCTGCAAGTGTATGCCCGATATAAGGAAAATTTTCTTTTATATTCAGTTCCACAACGCCGTATCCTTGAGCTAAATTAAGAATTTCTTCTATTGCTTTCTTCTCAAACACAGCGCTTTTAAGTAATCTCTCCTCTATCTTTACCTTTAACCTACGCATTAGTCCTTTATGAGAAGCTATTTTATATAGGAGAAACAGCAATGCAGAAAGAATGCCTAGTTTTAGAAATAAATACACTGTAGTCTTGGAAACAATAATGTTTGAAAGAATCAATATAATACCTACATTCCCAAGAATCATTAACGCCATGACAATTGCCCTACGCTGGCGATGACTAACTATAAGCTCAGAATCTCTCGTTGTAAAACCTGTTCCGGTCAAAGCAGAAAGAGCTTGAAAACGAGCTTTGTCATGCGCCAGCCCCGTGATTGAAAGGGCAACTGAAGCAATCTCCCATATCAAAAAAATCAACGCTATAGTGATAATAAGAAAAAACAGCCCCATTACTGATCCTTATTTCTATTTCTATTGAAAGCGTCTTTCTTGGCTTTGAGCTTTTTTCTGCGCTTCTTTTGAGACGGTTTCTCGAAATGTTCAAGTTGTCTTATCTGTCTTATTATTCCCTCTTTATCCATCTTCCTTTTTAGCCGTCTTAGCGCTTTATCAATTGGTTCATCTTTTCGTACCCTGATTTTTGGCACTCTATCTCTCCCCTCCCCTCTTCAATTTGAAAATTTCCCCACGCACCTAAAGTATTATTTTTTATAATTATAACTCCCTTAAGATTGTGGATTTTTTTTGAAAAACTCAAGACGTTTTCCACGTCTTTCTCTGTTTCTACCATATTTGCTATAGCTGTAGCTGCAGCATCTGCAAAAACAGCTGACTTAGATAGAACAGTAACTGCATCCGCAGCTCCAAAACTCATGGAATGCCCTACTAAGCCGCTTGATGTACAGACACCTATTGGCATGCGTTGAGATTCTATTTTAATTTTTATGTCTTCACTAAAAATGGACTCTCCGGCAAAAATGCAAATATTTCTCGTTTTTTTGCTACTCATATACACATCGCCACCATTCTCTATGATAAGCTCGTCACTAAATTTAATAAGATCTCTTCCTACATATTCTGCAACTGCCCCGGCAACTGATGCCATAGGACCAACATTAACCTTGCTTGCCTGTAGAGCCATTTCTTTCACTATCTCAGGAGCATCATCATTCACAGTATATGGAGATAATGCTGTCTCAAATAAAGGATCCTGTTTAATATAATCCTCTATACTCTTACGGTATTTCAATAAGGAAGTTAAAGCTTCTTCTTCCAAATCCACGCACGCTTTAATAAAGAGCTCTGTTTCCTTAGCAATTACTCTCGTTATTACTAAGTCGTCCTCTCTTACTAATTGCTGATACGTTCTTGCCTCATACACGCATGCTTTTTAACAAATTTACATGCTGGTGTCAACAGGATATGAACCCAGAACTTTTAAAGAAATACACTTTTCCCCTAATTCCTTTAGCGCAAATTCCGCCTCCTTATCCTTACAGTACCCTTTGAAATCAATAAAAAAGATATATTCCCATGCTTTCTGCTTGGATGGCCGTGATTCAACCTTTGTCAAATTAATATTATGTTTTTTAAAAATTTCGAGCGTATTATAGAGTGAACCAGGCTCATCTTTTACAAAAAACATGACAGAAGTCTTCATATGCTTGCATTTTTCACTAATATCTTTACTAATGACCAGAAACCGCGTCAAATTAGTTTCTGAATCTTCGATATGCTGCTCTAATATGTTTAAATTATATACTTCGGCTGCAAGTTCGTTGGCTATTGCTCCATTCTGTTTTGACTGAGACGCCATCTTTGCTGCCTCCGCAGTGCTGGATGTTTCTATAAATTGAACAGTAGACAGATTATTACTTATCCATGTTCTACACTGTGCAAGAGCCTGCGGATGAGAATACACACGTTTAATTCCTTTTTTAGAACCTTTTGCTAACAAATTATGAGTAATAGGCAAGCTCACTTCTCCGGATATCTTAAGCTCAGAGTTAAAAAACATATCCAACGTATAGGAAATTATTCCCTCTGTGGAGTTTTCAACAGGAACAATCCCAAAATGCGCTTTGTCTTTTTCAACTTCTCTAAAGACATCAAAAATAGTATTAACAGGAACAAAATCAACAGATGCTCCAAATCTCTTTCTTGCAGCAATGTAGGTATTAGAAGCCTTTGGCCCCAAATACGCTACTTTAACAGAGAACTGCAAACTGCGGCATGCAGATAGTATCTCACGATATATGGTAACAATTGTTTTTTTCGATAAAGGTCCTTCATTTCTCGAAATAAGTTTTTCAATAAGCTTATCTTCACGAAGCTTATCATATGTTTTTAACTGTTTTTTTTGTTTTTCTTTACCAATAGCTACTGCCGTTTTTGCTCTTTGATTCAACAGGTCTAAAATCTTTGCATCCACTTCATCTATTACTTTTCTTAATTTATCAATATTCATTTAAGATACTCCACTGTATAGTTTCATTGCTTCTCTAACTTCTGACATAGTAGCTTGCGCAACTTGTCGCGCTTTTTTAGTTCCCTCATGTAAAATTTCTTCAACAAGTTTTTTTCTATCCTGATAGTATAACCTCTTTTCTCGAATAGGAGATAACTTTTTGATTATATTTTGAGCCAGTTGTTTTTTACATTGAACACAGCCTCTATCTCCATTTTTACATTCATTTCCAATCGTCTCTAATTCCTCAACACTAAACATTTCATGATAATGATATATTGTGCAAATATTAGGATGACCTTTGTCATTAAGACGAATCTTCTCTGTATCAGTTATTGCTGAGAGAATTTTCTTTTCAATTATTTCAGGAGAATCAGCTAGATATATAGCATTATTCAAGCTCTTGCTCATTTTATTCCCATCTAATCCTTTAACTCTGGGGAATCGGCCTATTCTAGGTTCCGGCTCCTTTAGTGTTTGCCCATAAATTTGATTGAATTTTCTAACAATTTCTCTCGTCAACTCAATTTGAGGCAATTGATCATCACCTACTGGCACCAAATCAGCTTGAAACGCAGTAATGTCTGCTGCCTGACTAATTGGGTATCCTAAGAACCCAAATGTTACATTGTCTCCAAATAAATTCTTTTTCTGTTTAATCTCATCTTTAACTGTCGGATTTCTCTCCAACCTAGCGATTGTAACCAGATTAGAATAAAAAACAGTTAGTTCTGCTATTTCAGGAATTAGAGATTGAATAAAAATGGTTGACTTATTTGGATCCATACCAACAGCAAGGTTATCAATTGCAACTTCAAAAATATTGCTTCGCACTTTTTGGGGATCTTTAAAATTGTCAGTTAACGCCTGTACGTCAGCAATTATTACAAATGTATCATATTCATCCTGAAGCTCTACACGATCCTGCAGAGCACCTAATAAGTGTCCAATATGCAACTGCCCTGTCGGTCTATCTCCTGTTAAAATTCTCTTTTTTTCATTCATGATCTCAATTCCATACCAGTCATTAAAGAGGCTAAAGGCATAATAACATAACTAACAATCAGTCTAAACAATCCTGCATAGAGAAATAAGATTATCAAAATAAATCCAAACCGCTCAAATTTTAAGTAAGTCATCATTTGCCTATACGGCAGGATTGACATTAATATCTTTGAACCGTCTAACGGAGGTATTGGAATAAGATTAAATACACCTAAAAGAATGTTTATTAGCACACCATAGATACACAACATAGTAAAAGCAGGCATTATTTTTGTAATTCCCAATCTTATAAGAAGCGCAAAAAAAATCGCCGCTATAAAATTTGAAGCGCATCCGGCAAGGGAAACGAGAATCATATCTCTTTTAGAATTCCTAAAATTATTAGGATTAATGGGAACTGGTTTTGCCCCTCCGACCGGAAATCCGATTGTAAAGTATGTTAAAATAGGCATTATTATAGTCATGAATGGGTCAATATGCGGAAGAGGATTAAGAGTAAGTCGACCCATATCATGCGCAGTAGAATCTCCGCATTTGTAAGCTACCCAGCCATGAGCAACCTCGTGCACTACTACCGCAAGAAGCAGAACAAAAATTTGCAATAAAATTGAAGGATTCATATATTTAAAATGCAACCATGCAAATTCCGGCGCGATTTGCAATGTTAATGGATTCTTCTATATCCAAAATGATAGTTTTCTGCGCTTCTATAGCTATCGCCGATGCATTGACTTCTTTTAAAATTTTGATAGTATCCGGACCAATTGTAGGAACGTCAAGCCGCATATCCTGATTATGCCAGCTGACTTTGATCATAACTATGCCTTTTTTGCAATACACGCCGGCTCGTCTAATTGTCTCGTCTGTCCCTTCTATTGACTCTACTGCAATGACAGACTTGTCTTTCACAATAACTGTCTGTCCTATCTGTAACGCTGCGATTGATTTGGCCATTTTTTGCCCAAAATTAATATCATCCATTTCTTTCTGTGTTGGCTTTCTTTCCGTAAGCACGCCTTTTTGAGGTAGAAGAGGTCTAATAAGTATAGTAGAATCCAGAAGATTTATATCCAACTCGGCCAGCTTATTTGATACTGCCTTTAAAAGTGTATTATCTAATTTATCAGTCGCAAGTTTAATGAGATTAGATATCATACCGTCTCTTGGAATATTTTTAAACAGCAGGCTCTTTTCCACCTTGCCTACCATAAAGACTTCCTTTATCTCTTCTTTGACTAAAATATCCAAACCTTTTTTCATCTCTCCAACGCTTAGCCAGTATATTTTATCTACATACTTTTCCAACTCAGCATTTGTTTCTTCTTTTAATGCAATAGCAACTACTTTCATGCCCCTTCGCTTAGCTTCTTGAGCTAAAATAATGGGAAACTTCCCTTTCCCTGAGATCAAGCCAATCCTAGAACTGGTTATTACATCTCTCATTTACATATACCTCTGTCAGACGCTCTAATAAAATTTATAAGATATTGTAGCTCATCTACTAAGGGAATTTCTTCCTCAATTTTTTTTAGAGCCTGAGTTGTATTCATACCTGACCTAAACAAGATTTTATAAGCCTTCTTGAGCTTTTCTATAACCGGAGCAGGTACGTTGTTCCTAGTTAGTCCTATAGTATTCAGTCCATATATCCTTGTAGGATGACCATCTGCCCTTGCAAATGGAGGAATGTCCTTAACCACTTTAGATAAGCCTCCTGCCATAGCAAGCTTGCCAACCCTTGCACCTTGATGAATACCTACCATACCCGCCAGTACGCACCCATCCTCCAATACGCTATGTCCGGACAATCCTGAAAAATTGACCATTGTAACTCCATTACATACCTTGCAATTATGAGCCACATGTGTGTATGCCATAAAGAAATTGTTATTCCCTACTACTGTTGCTGTTTCCGGCTCTGTTGCTCTATTAATCGTAACATATTCTCTTATAATATTATCATTGCCTATCTTGACATATGTGCGGGCACCGTCATATTTTACGTCCTGCGGAACTGTTCCAATGACTGCGCCGGGAGATATCTTGTTGTTTTCTCCTATGCTTGTCCAGCCATCTATCACAACGTTGGACGCAATTTCTGTGTTTTTTCCTATTTCAACATTAGCTCCTATAACGCTCCATGGTCCGATTTTTACACTTTTAGAAATCTTAGCGCTTGGAGAAATAACCGCTGTATTATGGATTGTCATTTTTTATTATCCCTTATTGTATGATTGATGTTAATTCCGCTTCGCATACTATTTCCCCATCAACAGAAGCCTTTGCCATTACTCTTCCAACTTTGCTCTTTGCCTTAATTACCTCAACCTCCATAACAAGTTGATCTCCCGGTCTGACAGGTCGTCTTAATTTGACATTATCCATCTTAGCAAAAAATGGCGTCTTTCCTCTATTCTCTTTCTTTCTCAATAACAGAATCCCGCCTACCTGCGCCATTGCCTCAACAATTAGCACGCCGGGCATTATTGGATAGTCAGGAAAGTGTCCCTGAAAAAAACTTTCATTTACGGTAACATTCTTAATCCCTACTATCTTTTTATTATCTTCAATTTTTATTATCCTATCAACAAGCAAAAATGGGTATCTATGCGGAAGAATCTTTTTTATTTCATCTATGTTTAAACTGGTTTTTGTCTCCGTGTCATCGTTGACATCCAACCCTTTCATTTTTTTAAGTTTTTTAACAAGCTCTATATTTAAGGAGTGACCACTCTTTATTGAAATAACATGCGCTTTTATAGGCTGTCCCAGCAAATATAGATCACCTATTAAATCAAGTATCTTATGCATAACAAACTCGTTTTCAAACCTCAATTTATCGTTAAGAAGAGCTTCGTCCCCTATAACAACAGCATTCTCTAAACTACCACCTTTTATGAGCCCTTCTTTCTGCAGCATCTCCACCTCTTCCAGAAAACAGAATGTTCTTGCAGAAGCTATTTCTTTCTTAAAAGATTCCGGAGTGATTACAACTGAAGCGAATTGTGAATTAAGCACAGGATGGTTGTAGTCAATAGTAAATGAAATTCGAAAATCTTTTGATGGTAAAGCAACCAAAGAAGAACCATTTTCCGAAACAAAAACAGGTTCTTTTACTTCAAAAAAATTCCTGGACGCTTTTTGCTGCACAAGCTTTGCCCCCTCCAGCGCATCTACAAATGGTAAAGCACTTCCATCAACTACAGGAGGCTCATTGCTGCTAAGCTCAACCAGCATATTATCAATCCCTAAACCTGCTGCTGCTGCCAGCACATGCTCCACCGTATGCACTTTTATATCGCTTTTACCCAGAGAAGTCCCCCTGGCTGTATCAATAACTCCACTAATATCCGCTTTAACTACTGGACTTCCCGGCAAATCCTTTCTTATGAATTTTATGCCTGTATTTTCGTCCGCAGGTTTAAAACAAACGGTGGTTTTGTTTCCTGTATGCAAGCCAACACCCGTGCAACTTGCTTCGTTACCTATTGTCGTCTGTAATTGCATAATCTTCCCTTTTGTTATTTTTTATTTTCCTTTATTTCTTTTTTCTTCAATAAATCTTCTATATGCTTTGTAATGTCCAGTTTTTTATCTACATATAATAGATCACGATTCCCAACTACCAGAGTATATCCCCTTTTTTCTGAATATTCTTTGATCACAGCCTCTATGTCATTTATAATTTCCCCAATGGCTTTTTCTCTCTTAACTTCCAGTTCTCTTTTGCTTTCTCTAGCAACTCTATTCAATTGAAGAACCTTTTGTTCAAGAACTCCTTTCTGTTTATCTTTTTCCTCTTGCTTTAACACCCCTGATTCAAGCTTCTTATGAATATTATTGATACCCTCTCGAATTGCAGTTACCTCCTCTTGTCTCTTATCTGCTTCTTTTCTCAATTCCGTTTCTGCCTTTTCTGTTTTATAATAACCTTCAAACAGTACAGAGAAATTCACATAACCTATCTTTAGCTCATCTGCTGAATAACAGGCTGAAGACAGGAAGAAACAAGAAAATACAAATACTAGCAAATACGAAGTAGGGGCGAGCCTTGCGTTCGCCCATTCACAGATTAAATTTCTAATTTTCAATTTCTAATCTCCTATCAATTATTAATTTTACTTTTTATTGATATCCAATTTCCCTTTGAGTCGCAATAACTCTTTCCCAAAAGCATTCATTATTTCATCGTACATATCTTTTATTTCTTCAGGTAAATAATCATGAACTATTCTATTTCTTACATCTCTCATTTGCAGCCATAGAATAGTGGAACTTATTATTTCTAATTTCTCCATTCTGTTCAATAAATCTCTTAAGGTTTCAGAATTTTCGCCATACATTAATTTTTCATAACTTCTAAAATATTTCAAACTAATTTCAATTGCCCTGATAAATCTGTCACTTAAAGCATCATAAGGTTCTCTTTCTTTGGGACTATATATTTTATTTTCATCAAAAGGTTTTATTTCATTCAGCGAAGCTTCTACTAAATTAATCGCATCTATTGCTTTATTCAAAGATGCTTTAGTTATAATTTGCTGATCATCTCTCATTTGAATTTTTCCATTTTAATTACATTCAGAAAAGCACTTTGTTCTCTTGTAAGCTTCAATTTATTCATCACAACCACATCAATTTTCTCCTCGCATTCCATAAAAAACCTTACAGAAACCTTCCGTGAAAGCCTGAATGCATTTTCTTGTGAGAATATAAGAATATCAATATCCCCTCCTTTTTTTGCATCATCTACTCTTGAACCAAACAAATAGACACTGCCATCGACATTCTCAACTGCTTTTTTTAACGCTTTAACTTCTTTATTGTCTAATCTCATTACAGAATACTTTCTGTCTCCTAGAAACTATAAGATATTGAAATATCAAATCTGCCCTTATGTCTATCTATCCCATATCCATAAAACAATGTAACAGGTATAGGCATAAGTATTCTTATTCCGGTTCCTATGCTTGTTTTCAGCGACCCTGAGAAACCACCTGTGCTTTTCCATGCATTTCCAGCGTCATAGAACACCAAACCTCTGATCTTCATAGGACTTTTGGTTGGAGTATCAGTTGTATCTACCAAAAGATATGAGTACTCCAGATTACCAACCAACATTGAATTTCCACCAACATTAACATCATCGTCTTTAGGTCCTATGCTGCTGTAATCGTATCCTCGAACTGTGCTTGGACCACCCACATAGAACCGCTCATAAACCGGAACTTGTTTTGTGCCTCCATACTCGCCAACCACTCCCGCTCTAAAACGAATATTAAACACAGACTTTTTAGTTAGAGGGAAATACTTGCTTGTACTGCCTGTTATTTTATAAAAATCCTTATCTCCAAAAAAAGGACCGCCGGCGCACTCTACAGACATTACATTCACATAACCTTCGGTCGGATCAAAAATATTATCTCTATGATCATTTTTTATCCTTGCTGTTAAGCTGCTGATGGTTGCTGATCCTTCATCATCCCGTACTACATCAGGTGCATCATCTGTTAAGTCACCTACATCTACGTTCTCACATTTATACGTAAGAGAGCCTCGCGTATATTCCGTAATGGAACGTCCAATTCTTATATCCCCGCCGGTTTTAGTTTCTGCCCATTCTTCCTGATAATAGGTTTTATTGTATAGATCAAACCCTGCGGAAAGAGGCTTATCCATAAACCACGGCTCTGTGAAGCTCAGGACAAAATTCTGCCGTCTTGCGCTTATATCAGCCCGGATACTGGCATACTGACCCCCGCCTGAAAAACTCGGAAAGTTTTTGATATCGAAATTACTCTGCTTAAGCTCTATAAATCCTATGGCATTCTCCACTGTGCTGTATCCACCGCCAAAAGAGAAACTGCCTGTCTTTTTTTCTTCTACATCACAAATTAAATTTCTGACATTTATTTCTTCCGTTTTCTCATCAGAAAAATTCACCTTAGAGAAATAACCTAGATTCATTAATCTTTCCCTGCTTCGCTTAACCTTTTTTGTATCAAACTTTTCTCCCGGCTTTATTCTTACTTCTCTGCGAATAACCTTGTCCTTCGTTTCCAGATTCCCATTGATAATAACTTGCCGAACATAGTTAATGCTCCCTTCGTGTATATTGAATACCACATCAACCATCTTGCTTTTATCATTAATTTGTGTCTCTCGACGCACATAGGCATTTATATATCCTCTCTCCCCGTAAAACATCTGTATGTTATAAATATCCTTAGAAACACCATATTCGCTAAAGATATCGTATTGTTTCATATCCAATATATTGATAATCTCCTGAGAAGGAAAACTCTCATTGCCTGCTACAACGATTTTGTTTGTGAAATACTTATCCTTTTCATCAATAAGAATTTTTATATACATCATGGTTCTTGCCTCGTTAAAGGTTATATCTGCCTCTTTTATCTCAGCTTTTATATACCCGGCTTTGTCGTAATAAAGTTTGAGCCGCTTTATG
>CAZMXO010000014.1:0-16690 GCA_964570265.1 uncultured bacterium | reverse complement strand
CAAATTCTTTGGCGATAGGCATAAGAAATACTCCCCAGGCATAGGCTACGCCAAGACACATAATAATCAAAACCCCGCCTATTACTACAAGCCACCGATGTGTATTTACTTTTTCTTCAACCATTTTCATCTTCCGGGAATTTTATCAATAAACATTTGCTGCCACAACTCCAAATTAAGAAGAGCCCAGAGCCTGTATCCATGATCATAGTGTCCGCTAATGTGTTCATCAACAATTAACTTCAAATATTTTGTCTGAAAATATCCTCTTTCCAGACAGCGTCTTGAAAGAAGCGTATCACGGAGATAATCCTTAAGCTCATTTTTAAACCAATGACTAATAGGCACTCCGAATCCCATTTTCTTGCGTTTGAGTATAGATTCGGGAACAAGTTTCGAAAATGCTTTTTTCAGAATATACTTGTCGCTAAGTCCTTTTAATTTAAGATTGGACGGAACGGAAGCAGCAAACTCCATAAATTTGTGATCAAGAAAAGGAGAACGCGCCTCTAGGGAGTTTGCCATTGAAGCTATATCCACCTTTGCAAGCAAGTCCCCGGGAAGATATGTCATAATATCAACAAAAAGCGTTTTGTCCAGAAAATCGCCGTAAGCGTTATTATTATAATAATCTTCCGCATAACCAAATGAATCAATACCTTTTACTGCTTCTCTGAAGAACGGAGTATAAAGCTCCTTTTTCCTTTCATTATCAAAGATAGATATCCAGCGAATATATCGTCTTTCAGGGGAATAATTCATGGATTCAGAAAATCTTCTAAAACGACGAAGTATTGTTTTCTGTTCCGTAGAATAGGGGATTTTTTTTACAATACCATTAATCATATTACGTACACACTGAGGAGCTTTCTCATAATACTTAGCCAACTTTACGGCTTTATAGCGCGGATATCCTGCAAAGTTTTCATCCCCTCCATCTCCATTCAAAGCAACCGTTACCTTCTGGCTGGTCATTTTCGAAACATAGTAAGTGGGCAATGCGGACGAATCTGCAAAGGGCTCATTATAATGCCATATTAGTTTTGGCAGAATATCAAGAGCGTCGGGCTTTACAATATATTCATGATGATCAGTTTTAAAATGATCCGCAGCAATCCGCGCATAATTAAGTTCGTTGTATTTCTCTTCCTGAAATCCTATGGAAAAAGTCTTAACAGGTTCACTCATCAACTTACTCATAACGCCGACTACAATGCTTGAATCAAGTCCGCCACTCAAAAAAGCGCCCAAGGGCACATCGCTAACAAGTCTAAGCTTTACAGATTCTTCAAACAAGTCTCTAAGATGTGAGCAATATTCATCCTCTGACATTTTAACCTTATTTACTGCATTCAAATTCCAGTATTGCTCAATTGAAACTTTCCCGTTTTCCCACAATAAGTAATGAGCCGGAGGCAATTTGAAGATGTTTTTAAAAGCGGTTAGGGGAGAGGGGACGTATTGATAAGTAAGATAATCGTGAATGGCTTTTAAGTCTACCTGTCTTGGAACTTGTTTTACCTGTAAGATTGATTTTATCTCAGAAGCAAAAACCAGTTCATTGCCAATCTCCGCATAACACAAAGGCTTCTGACCTATTCTATCTCTTGCTAAAAGAAGACGCTTCTTTCCCTCATCCCATATAGCAAGAGCAAACATGCCGCGCAGAAACTGTAAACACTCAACACCATATTCCTCATAGAGGTGAACAATGACCTCAGCATCGCTGTTTGTATGAAAACAATGTCCTTTAGCCTCTAAATCTTTTTTTAGTTCACGGAAATTATAGATCTCTCCATTACACACAATCCATATTGTTCTATCTTCATTATGAATTGGCTGATGCCCTGTATCCAGATCAATAATAGCAAGCCGCCTTATACCAAGCCCTATATTCTTTTTGCCGTCTTTTCCCCAGCCAAGATATATTCCTTCATCATCAGGTCCGCGATGCTTCAGCACAGAGCACATGTTCCGTACTATTTCTTCTTTGATGTTGCCGTCAGTCTTTGTATTTAAAATCCCGCAGATTCCGCACATAATTTATATCTTCTTATATTTTTTTAAACACGAATTGATTACATCCTATTGACTTTGTTCTAATTTCATGAATAAGAATAAAATCTCTCTTTTCCAAAAAAGAAACAATCTCATCAAAGTTTGCATATTCGTAAGGAAATCCACCAGCCCAATCAACTGCGTCATAATAAATTGACATACCACGCTTTTCACTAAAAGGATGTTTTAACTTTATTAGTCTCGCTAAAACTCGCGGAAGAAAAACAGAGAGCACCATTATTTTTTGGATAATCTTTCCTCTTCTATTGTAAAATCGCTTAAATCCAAGCCATAATCCAGATGTCCAATGACGGTTATAAATTGCTAATGCAAATAATCCTTCTTTCCTCACCAACTTAGCGCTATTGTCTATGGCTTTCCACATAGCGCCCGTATGATGAAGCACTCCCCATGCATAAATAATATCTACTCTTCCAAGATTATTAATAAAGTCTTTATCTAATATTGACCCTTGCAATATGGACCAGTGTTTTACATCATTTCTACGTTTAATTATATTGCAGGCTTCCACACTTTTGGGATCTTTATCTAAACTTATTACTTCTTGTGCATTCATATCTATAGCAGCCAAAGAAAAAATCCCGCTTCCACACCCAATATCTATGAAGGATTTCCCTTTTAAACTTTTTACTCCCAACAACTCCTGCAAAGAAAGCCGGACCTCTCTTAGGTTTTCTTTATTAAAAGTCTCAATGTATCTCAACCAGTTCTCTCCAAAAGAAAAAGATGCGGATTTTTTCTGAAGAAGATGCTCGTATAACTGTTCAGTTTTTTCTACTGCGAAATTAATATCAAAGTATTTCTCCACACGTTTTCTTCCTGCAAGCCCCATTTTTCTTGCTTCTTCCTTGTTTTTCAATAATCTAATAATGCCCTCTGCTAAAGCTTTTGGATTTTTAGGAGGAACAAGTATGCCTGTTTCTCCATTAACAACCACATGAACGTTGCTTTCTATATTCGTAGCTACTACAGGTTTGGCCATTGCCATCCCTTCTAAAAGAACACCGGATAGTCCTTCGGATAATGAGGGAAGTACGAGAATATCTATAAGAGAGAAAAACTCTATTACCTCTTTATAATAGCCCATAAATAATACCTCATTAGAAATACCCAATTTATCAGTCATTTTCTCCAATTTGTCTCGTAACGGTCCTTTCCCTACTATGACAAATTTTACGGTTGCGAATCGTAGTACTTGTGCTGCCGCTTCCAGAAAATATTCATAACCTTTCCCCTCCACTAACCGTCCTATTATTCCAACTACTGGAACGGGGTTTTTAAGGATAAACAATTTTTTTTGTCTTTCAATATCAATAGTCCGAGGCTTAAATTCTTGTGTATCTATGCCGGTAGGAATAACAATAATTTTATTCAGAGGAATTTTTTCTTTTTTTTTATGAGATTTTTTTACCGCTTCGCTGTTAGCAATAATAATATCGTTACACTCGACCAACATTTTATCCACCGCCTTTTGTATGCATCCCTTAAAAGGATCTACCATAGAAAGCTCTGCAGATATAATAACCGGCACACTGGCAAGCTTTGCTGCTATTCTACCCCATGCATTGGAAGTAAACATCCATGTATGGACCAAATCTATTTTCTTTTGTCTGATTAAACGGATCAATTTAAAAATAACAGTAAAATCAAATTTAGATTTCTTATAAAGAATATAATACTCAATGCCAAGCTTCTTTAAATCCTCTTCAAGAGGTCCCCCGCGTGTTATACAACAGACAGTAATATTATATTTATTCTTATCCAGCCTCTTCACTAATTCTACAAGCTGTCTCTCCGCTCCGCCAATGTCAAGAGTGGCTATGATTTGGAGAATGTTAATCTTTCTCATAACAAAATTTCAATCCTTCTTCCAACTTGACCTTTGGTACCCAATGTAATTTTTGCTTAGCCTTTGTAATATCTGCAATCACATTCATGATTTCTCCCCTTCTCTTCTCGCCTGTATACTGTACCTTCACCTTCTTTCCGGATATACCGACAGCTTTTTTTACTATTTCGTCAACACTGTAACTTTCTCCCATACCGATATTAAAAATTTCAAAACCAGATCCATTGTAAAAACCACTTTTTACACATGCTTCTATCATATCACTTATATAAAGATAATCCCTTCTCGGATAGGGGGTCTTGAGTACGATAACGCCTTTTTTAACAATCTGTTTGCATATTGACGGAATTAAGAATCTTTCATTTTGCCCTTCGCCATAAATATTAAATGGACGAAGAATAATGCAATTTAAATCGTAATCTTCGTGATACGTTCTGCATAATTCTTCCGCAATTAATTTGCTTCGCATATATGGATTTAAAGGATTCATAGGATGACTTTCGTCAATCGGCAAGTATTTAGGAGAGCCATAAACATATGAACTGACGAAAACTAATTTATTCACCTTATATAAGCGGCATAATTCCAGAACATTTAAAGTGCCCAGTATATTTACTTCGTATGTTTTTCTCGGATTCTCCCAAGAGTATGGAACATATGTTACTGCTGCAAGATGATATACGACATCTATGCCTTCCAGTTTCTCGATAGACCCAATTTTCTTCCATTGTCTTATATCTATCTTTTTCCCTTTTGAATCTGTAAGCGTTATTACCTCGCCGCCTTCTTTCTTCAGTTTATTTAGAAGATGCCTTCCGGCAAATCCTCTTTCGCCGGTAATCAAAAACTTCTTGTTACTAATTGCGCTCATAGTAAAAATCCATTCTTCGCTTTTTTTAAATTTTTTATATCTTCACAAGCTTTTACATAGTCTTCGGGCCTGCCAATATCCAGCCAATACCCATCGTGAATATAGCCCTTCACCTTTTTCCCCATTTTCATTAACTTCTTTATTAGATCAGGTAAATCTAATTTCTTATTGGGTTTTATATAGTTTAATACCTCTGGTTCAAAGACATATATTCCCATGCTAACGAGGTAGTTAATCTTTGGTTTTTCCTGCCAACCAGAGATAAAACCTTCTTTATCCAATTCCACTACGCCCAGATTAACATCCACTACTTTCCGAGTTAAAGCGATGGTGGCAACACTTTTATTCTCTTTGTGAAATTCAACCAGTTTCTTATGGTTAATGTCTGTAAGGTCGTCACAGTTCATCAGGATAAAAGTATCCTTTAATTCATTCCTGATCAGATACAGTGGACCAACTGTCCCAAGAGGTTTTTTTTCATAGGAAAATTTAATTTTCGCTCCAAACTTATTTTTTTTATTAAAGTAGGCCCGCATCAACTCAGAAAGATGACCTACAGCCAGAATAATTTCTTTGAATCCATGGGAGACAAGTTGACGAATTACAATTTCTAATATCGGCTTATCTCCAACAGGAACCAGTGACTTTGGGAAGGAAGTCGTGTAAGGCGCTAATCTCGCTCCCTTGCCTCCACTCAATATTACTACTTTCATTTTTTATCCTTATACATTGTAGATTTTTGTTTTATATCGCTCTTTTTCTTTTTTGATTTGTTCAATCGTTCTTTGCAAGCCCTCTTCTAATGAAATAGCAGGTTCCCATTTGAGAAGTTTTCTCGCCTTAGATACGTCAGCTAATAGCCTCCCAACTTCACTCTGAATGGGTCTGATTCGCTCAGAATCGGAAACGATTTTTATCTTTTTTCCCATAATCTTAATGATTTTTTTTGCTAATTCCCCGATAGAAATTTCAAAACCAGAACCTATATTTATAACTTCACCGACTGCTTCTTTACATTCTGCTATTTTGATAAATCCGTTTACCATATCATCTACATATGTGAAATCCCGCGACGGAGAAAGAGAGCCGAGAAAGATTTTGTCTTCTTTTAATACTTGACTAATAATTGCGGGAATAATTGCTCTGGCAGATTGTCTCGGACCGTAAGTATTAAACGGTCTTATTGTAGCAACTGGTAAATTATATGACCTGTAAAAACTTTCTACAATTTTATCCGCACCTATTTTGCTTGCCGAATAAGGAGATTGTCCTTGAAGAGGATGCTTTTCATCTATGGGAACATATTGAGCAGTTCCGTAGACTTCACTGGTAGAAGTATGAATAATCTTTTCAACACAAAATTCTTGAGAAGACTCTAGTATATTAAGAGTGCCTAGAATATTAGTTTCTATCACATCCCTCGGATGCACATAAGAATAAGGAATACCAATTAGAGCGCCAAGATGGAATACCATATCCATGCCTTTTACTGCCTTACGCACAGCATCTGAATCTTTCAGATCGCCAGCCACTACTTCTATTTCCCTTTTTATTTCAGTAGAGAGAACATCAATCATGCCCCAATCATTACGAGAATTATATCGGATAAAAACTTTAACCTTTGCCCCCAAATCAACAATTTTCCCCGTAAGATGACTGCCAATAAAACCTCCTGCACCTGTAATCAATACTCTCTTGCCTTTCCAATTCATAAACTTTTTCTCCTTTAATGGTCTGTTAAATCCTCCTCAAGAGGTCCCTACGTGTTATACAGCAGACTGTAACATTATTCTTATCCAGTCTTTTTACCAGCTCTACAAGCTGCCTTTCCGCTCCGCCAATATCAAGAGTAGCGATGATTTGGAGGATATTCATTTTATTCATGCTTCCGTTTCTCATTTATCTGCTCTTTTGAATGCCAAGTATAACTTTATAAAGATTGATAGTCTGATGATGTACTTGGAAATAAGCGTTAAATCTCGCAGAATTAAAACCCATATACCCCTAATGCTCCAGGACCAAGAGATCTGACTATGATAATGGAAAGGGTAAAACTCGCACCAGCAAGGATAATTTCTTTAGAAAACAAACTTACATATGAACTAATAAATCCCTGCTTTTTCATGTAAATCTTATCCTTCAATTCTACTTATTTAATCCCCTTCCAAGCAACAAAAGGACTAATGCCTGGAAATAATCTAAATATTTTTACCTCTTTGCAAATATCATCTAAATATTCATATTCTGCAATTTTAAAATATCCTTTCATCATTCTGTTAATTTTTCGAGGCACAAACCACTTTTCTCTAAATGGAAACTCTTTGGGATACATCCAGTTCCCTCTTAATTCGTGATATTTTTTCAACAACATAACTGGAATTAACCGCTGAGTATCCAGAGCTAAGATATTTCTATCAATAATAATGATATATCCATCCTTTTTAACAACTCTTGCCATCTCAGCTATCGCCTCTTTAGTATCAGGGATATGCTGGAGCACTTCAATACACAAAAGGTAATCGAAAGTTTCGTCGTTAAAAGGTAAATTTGTTGCGCTTGCCACAGAAAGCTTTGCTCCAGATATCTTCTTGGCAATTTCTAATAATTTTCTGGAAGTATCGATTCCCCAAACTATTGCTCCCTGTTCTTTTAAAATTTTAAGAAATCTTCCCTTACCACAACCTATATCCAACACTTTCTTTCCCTGAATATCTCCGAAAAATTCAAGAATAGTTTTCACTCGAACATCACGAGATAAAATATTCTCTGGAAATTCGTCTGCCAGATGGTTAAATTGCTCACTTATTAAAGACTCCAATTCGGAGATTTTATTCTTGCCCACTAATAAAATCCTCATAAGTTTTTATCTCAATTGCATCACGTTTTTTATCCAATAATTCTAAAATGTTGTCGAAATCTTCATTATCAGCCATGTCTTGTGGATCAAAGTAAATGTTCATATACGTCTTACTTTTTATGCCTGTCTCAATTAAAACTTGAAAAAGCTTAAAAAATGCTCCTCTCTTAGCATGAAAACCTCCACCCCGCAGAAAACTATGATAGGTCTCAAAAGTTGTAAATGGATGCTTGGGACATACGCTAAGAGGGAATTCCAATATATTTTCAATCATAAATGGCTCTGCATGACCTCCCGCCTTTGTTATTTCTATAGAGGATGAATATTTATAACCAAGTTTTCTCAGAATGGAATAGATTGTTTTTGTATATAAGGCAGCAAAATGTGGAATTCTGAATCCTGTCGGCTCATATTCAAGAATTTTCTGACAAATACGATGGCATTTGGTTATTTCTTCTTTCTGCTCGGCAGCTGATAACTCATTAAATCTTTTCTTTGGATTCAAAATTTCATGTGAGGGATGGCTATAAGTATGATTGATAATCTCGTGTCCCTGTTGAAGTATAGCTTTATGTTCTTTAGGAAACTTTTTTATCAAGGAACCTATACAGGCAAAATCGGCTCTAATAGAATATTGTTTCAACTTTTCTAATATCTTTGGTATGACTTTAACATCTTCAATAAAATCACAATCAAATGATAGACTAAAAACAGGTTTTTTAAACTTTCCCCTTTGTGTCGAATAAATTAATTTGAAAAAAGCTTCCGGACATATACGAGTTATTGCCGAAACTATCAATCTTGAAGGATGATTTAACACCAAGTTCAAAAAACTTCTACATAAAGACATAATATCAACTACCTTTTTTATCAAGAGCTAACCATACTGTCTTCGAAATCGATTCAACCCTACTATCCCATGAGTTTTCAAGAGCTATTTTCACTCTTTTTTTTATCTCATTATCAGTCCTGCTACCTTGTTCTATAATATGGGTGAGACAGGACAAAAAATCTTCTTTATTTTTAGCAATATCTATAACATCCCTGAATTTTTCTACCTCAGGCAGAGCAGTGGATACCACAGGCTTACCAGCAGCTAAATATTCATATAATTTTACGGGATTCACACTCGCTGTCAGCTTGTTTATCTTGAATGGTATAATACATACATCGTAGATTTTTACATAGTCTGGCAGCTGTTCATAGGATTTCAATCCAACAAAACGAACATTGGATAATCTCTGTAATTGGGAAATATTTGTCATAATAGGACCTATCATGAAGAACGACCACTGAGGTCTTATGCGAGCTATATATTCCAAAAGGTCTAAATCAATCCAGTCGGATATTCCACCAAAAAATCCAATTATAGGATGTTTTATATCTGCAATATCGTTTGGAATCTTGCATTTTCCTGATAAAACCCGACTATAATGTTCTGCCTCACCAGCATTAGTCACCAGATAGGTATTTGGATTTATCTTCTTTTTATTTTCATATAATCTTGTGGCTGAGGTAAACACTATATTGACTTTTTGCAATAAGTCTCTTTCAAGTTCTCCCACCAACTCCGTTGCCCCAGCAAAGGCCGTTATCTCATCAGCGCAATCATAACATGCCAACTTCTCATTGAACTTACCAATGTATGAACTCCCAAAAGGAGTGTATAACCAGAGTATTGGATTGTTAAGTCTTGCTCTTCGGACTATTTTGAGCAAACTCTTTAATAATATTTTCTGATTAAATCTATTAATCCACAGAGATTTATGACTAAAAGGCAAAACTATTGGTGGAGAATATACATAAAGGTTCTCTCCAACTTTCCGAATACCTTTTGCCCACTTTATCCATTTTCTCCAGCGGACAGGATATTTAAACGGCGAAAGTATGGAAATAGACGACTCGACATATAGAACTTGATTATATTTAGCCAATCGCGACATTATTTGGTGATGCCTCATCCAGTTTTCATAATCCCAGTCCACAGAAGAAATACAAATTATCTGTTCGCCTCTAAGCATTATTAGTCCCCACCTTAAAGTTAACTGGTCTCTCGCGAGTGATTTTAAACCAATACAATAGTGCCTCACAAATCCTTTTACTTGCCTGTCCATCTCCATAGAAGTTAGTAGATTTTGCCATTTTACTATATTCATCTTTATCGGTTAGTAATTTAGAAGCTTCGTGGACAATCCTATCTTTTTCTGTGCCTAGGAGTTTTGCCGTTCCGACCTTTATAATCTCAGTTCTTTCGGTAACCTTCCGCAGAATAAGTACGGGCTTCCCTAAGAAAGAAGCCTCTTCCTGAATTCCCCCGGAATCGGTCAAAATTAAATAAGATCTATTCATTAAGTTACTAAACAATTCGTAATTCAAAGGGGGCAACAGATGTATTTGAGGGTTTCCTTTCAAGACCGTCTTAACAACCTCTCTTATTTTAAGATTTGGGTGTACGGGATAAATTATTTCTATATTAGAGTATTTTTCTGCCAATTTTTTCAAGGCCAAACAGATGGTTTTCAAGGGTATACCCCAATTCTCGCGACGATGAATAGTGACCAGAATTATCTTCTTCTTGCCAAAATCAATTTTATTTAATGCCGAGTGATTGAACTCATAATCGGTCTTCACTATTCCCAAAAGAGAATCTATTACCGTATTCCCTGTTATGTATATCTTTTTATCTTCTATGCCTTCTCTAGCAAGAGATTCATATGCCATTTTTGTAGGAGCAAAATGTAGATCAGACAGTACGCTGATCAAACGTCTATTTATCTCTTCAGGAAAAGGATTATACTTATCATGTGTTCTTAAGCCAGCTTCTATATGTCCTACAGGAATTTTATTATAGAATGCCATTAAAGCACCTATAAATGCAGTAGTAGTGTCTCCTTGAATTAAAACCATCTCAGGCCTTTCTTTCTGGATTACCTTTTCCAATGCCGAAATAGAACGTGTGCTTATCTCCGATAGTTTTTGATTAGGACGCATAATGTTCAAATCATAATCAGGTCGTATACTAAAGACATCTAAAACCTGATCCAGCATTTCCCGATGTTGTGCAGTTACTGTGACTATCGGTTTTAAGCTGCCTGTTTTTGCTAATTCTGAAATAACAGGAGCTATCTTTATAGCTTCCGGACGCGTACCAAAAACAATCATTATCTTGATCATAGATTTACTATTTCATTTATGCTTCTATCAATTTGTGACGACTTTTCTAAAATTTTCGTTAAACATTTTCTGTCTATTCTTTTAGGTACATCATTAATCTTATTGTATTTCATAACTTTGTCGATAATTAAATCAGCATTGAAATTCTTTATTTTTGGTGGGACAAATGATTGCTTTAACAGTGTAACCACTTCTTTAGTTGAACAAAGATTAAATAATTTAGGCAGATCCTTAAAATCAATATAGTCAACAAAATAGGGAAGCAATATTCCACAAGCAGTTCCATGATCAAATCCATTTACTATCGCTATCTTTCTTGCCTCATCTTTGTCGCACAGGTTACAGTAAACTCTTTTCTTCATCATAATGTCCTCATGCCTTATTATGTAGGAGCTTTCTGAAAAGCTCTCTATCCTCATGGGAAACCATGAAATATAACATCCCCCCATACACTGCTATTCCCAGAAAAATTAATATAAATAGATTTAAATTTCTTAAGCAAAATATTGCACATCCCATTACCAAACTAGCGATTAGTGGTCTTATTATAAGTTTATGTAAAGAAAGGGAAGATAGATATTTTGATATAAAACAAAACGAGATGATAAAAAGGCTTGCCTCTGTAATTACAGTAGAGATACTAGCTCCCACATAACTCAGTCTAGGTATTAAAAGGAAGTTCAGCCCAATATTCAATAAGACAGCAACTCCACCATTTAGAAGACCCAACTTCTCCCTGTTGATTGAGATCAGTACAGTTCCAAGCGTATAGTTCAAAAAGATAAAGAATACTGCCCAGATGAGTATCTTGAGCGCAATTATTGAGTTGGCATACTCTATCCCGTAGAGAAATAAGATGATCTTATCTGCTAAGATTGTTGTTCCGATTGCCAAGGGAATTGCCAAGAACAATAGATATTCCACTGATTTATTATAGTAGTGTTTCAAAGAATCTGGTGAAGAGACAAAAAATTTAGACAGTACAGGAAAAAGGGATACGGCAAAAAGGGCGGGGATAAATTCTACCCCTTCCAACAACCTATAGGCAGCGTTATACCAGCCAACAACAGCATCTCCTTTCATCGCAGAAAGCATTACTATATCGATCCGAAAATATATCACACCAAATATCCCTGCTAATCCAAATGGGAGAGCTTTTTTCATAAGATGTCTCCAGAACTTTAGATCCCACTGCAGTCTAAATTTTACAAAATGGCTGGTAAGAAGGAACAATGTGAAGACGACCTCAAAGATGGCTCCTATAAAGAATACAAGAATGATAGCAATTAAGCCGCCGCCTAAAAATAGAACAATCAGGCCCAAACTTACAAGCACAACTCTACCAAGAACAGTTGTGAGTGCCTCATATTCCATCTGTTCAAAGGCGCGAAATATCGAGATATGAAACTGGATAAATGAGGTCATGATTATATATAGACTCATTATGTAAACCGCTAACTTAGTATCTGAGGGGTAGTTTAAAAGGTTGATAGTAACAACAATCAATACAAAGACAACGATAGATAGAATAATCTTAATAGAGAAAATGTTGCCTAAGTATTTAGTGGCTAATTTCTTATCCCTAGCGATTTCCCTTAGGGTTAATGTATGCAGTCCAAAGTTTGACAATATTACAAATAGTGATGTAAAGGCAAAGGCAAAAGAATACTTACCAAAATTTATATCACCTAAATGACGCGCAATAAGTGCGGTTAATACTAAGGAGAAAATCATGCTGATGATGCGAGCAGTTGTTAAAACAGCTGTGTTTTTGGCAATTCTTTTGACTGTATTCACGGCAAAATCCTCAACAATCCTTCCACTTTCGCAGATAATTTTCTGATATCTGTGATTTTTTGCTTGTATATAACTGTGGCTTTTTTATCCTCTCCGCTGAGCTGCTTCCCTGCGCTTTTAAGCATTTCCTCTGCCCTGGATAATCCATTATCTATCTCTTTCGCCCTCTTCGCCAATCCTTCTTTAATACAACTTGTAACTATTCCAAGAATATCTTCGTTCGCTGTATAAAAATTACGCCTACTTCCTTTTACCCATACCTTTTTTACTGCCCCCCATCTCTCAAGCACGCGAATATTTACGCTTACATTTCCCTTGCTTACTTTCAGAATATCAGTTATTTCATCAAGTGAGACTGGTTCATTGGAGATATAGAGCAGTGCATACATCTGTCCCGCAATTGCATTTAACCCGAGATTTCCTGCCATGTCTCCGGCAATTTCAATAAAACAGTCGCGCGCTTTTTCTATCTCTGAATTCATAACAAAATATCCTTATGTATTCTACGTTTAGAACATTCTAAACGTAGAATACGGCAAGAAGTTCCGGATGTCAAGAAGTTTTTCTTTTTTCTTTTTTAATTTGTTTCCGTTATGCCGCTGATATATAATGAGCAAGAGATGAATATCACGAGGAGAAGTCATATGAAAATATTAAATACCTTAGTTCTGCTTATACTGATCTTATTTGCAGCACATCCTGCTTTTTGCAAAGAAAAAGAACAGGTATCTGTTGGCTTACATGAACGAACAGGAAGTGATGCAAGTATAGTCACTTCACGCATGCCAAGATGGCATGGAATTACACAGAATGATAAAAAAACTGCGCGCGCATTATACGATAGCAGTGAATATATCTTAGAAATACACGTTGATAAGAAGATTGGTTTTATAGAAATTTTTGTTGATTCAAAATTTAGAGATCTGGTTAAAAACCATTCTCCAAAAGCTATTGCAGAAATGGAGAAGTGGTGGAGACTGGCTTCTAAAAATATGCAGACTGATTCATTCTTTATAAGGATAAGGTGGATAGGATATAAGAAATCCAAGGCATTAGTAGCAGACGTGTTTTATATCGAAGATACCAATAAAATAAAAATTAGAACATACCTCAATTAAAAATGGACATCAAGACATATGCAAACGAATTTTTTACATACCTTGAAATTGAGCGCAATGTGTCAGAATACACTATTAAAGCTTACTCATCTGATATTAAGCAATTCTCAGAATTCTTAAAATTAAATAAAGAAGAATTGGAAAATATCACACACAGAACTATAAGAAAATTTCTGGCGCATTTACAAAACAAAGCTTACTCAAACAAATCCACAGGAAGAAAGCTTGCTACAATTCGGTCTTTTTTTAAGTTCCTTGTAAGAGAAGGATATCAAAAGACAAATCCAACACTAGTCGTCTCTACCCCCAAAACCTCGAAAAAATTGCCGGAATTTCTTACTGTGAAGAATATGATAAAATTAATAGAAAAACCTGATGAAAACGATGCGTTAGGAATAAGAGACAGAGCTATATTCGAAACGCTCTATTCAACAGGCATAAGAGTCGGAGAACTTATACATCTCAATATCCGTGACATAGATTTTGGCGGCGGGACCATAAAGGTTAAGGGAAAAGGAAACAAGCAACGCATTGTTCCTATTGGAGACACAGCTCTGGACGTAATAAACAGATATTCAGGGATTAGAGATACATTGTTTAATAATAAAAAGCCTGACATAACTGAGGACAGACAAGCATTGTTTCTTGATAAATGGGGAGGCAGACTTACATCAAGAAGCGTTGAGAGAATTGTGTGCAAACATATTGTTGGAATTCCGAAAACATTAGGAATCACTCCGCATACTTTCAGGCATAGTTTCGCAACACACCTTTTGGATGCCGGCGCTGATCTCAGATCTGTGCAGGAACTGCTTGGACATGTAAGTTTATCAACAACACAAATATACACTCATCTTACACCTGAAAAACTAAAAAGAACGTATAAAAAAGCTCACCCAAGAGCATGAACCGCGTTTTTTCCTGCAATCCATCCTGTTGAAAAAGCGGCTTGCAGATTAAATCCCCCTGTATCAGCATCAACGTCAATGATCTCACCTGCAAAATATAGCCCTTTAACAAGTCTTGATTCCATTGTTTGGGGATTGATCTCTTTTATGCAGATTCCACCCGCTGTTACAATGGCATGATTAAATGACCTGTAACCTGTTACTTCAAATTGAAACGCTTTCAGTAGCATCCTGAGTTTTTTACGTTCTTCAGAATTAATCTGGCTCAGCTGCTTTTCTTCTGAAATTTTTAATTTCTCAACAAATACAGGAACCAGTTTTCCCGGCAGCAGTTTTTTTAACAAATTCTTAAAACCTTGTTTACTGTGCTCATTTATTTCTCTTATTATTCTTCGCTCAATCATTTTGTGATCAAGAGCAGGTTTTAAATCTATGGAAATAAACACCTTTTTTTTATCATCAACAAGCTTTACAACAGCCTTGCTCAGAGAAAGGATTATCGGGCCGGAGAGCCCAAAATCAGTAAACACCATTTCACCAAACCGTTCATCAAGCTTTTTGTTTCCGCACCACACCTGCGCTTTTACATTTTTCAGGCTTAATCCCTGAAGCTTTTTTGCAGTATTACCTTTAGTTTCAATAGGCACAAGAGATGGGGAAACAGGCGTAATTGTATGTCCGAGTTGGGAGGCCAGTTTAAATCCCGCTCCGTTTGAACCGGTTTTGGGATACGATTTCCCTCCGGTTGCAAGTATAACTTTATCTGCTTTTATTTGAATGCGTTGAGCGTTTTTATTAACTGTAATAGCAAATTTTTTATCAGGTAATTTTGCTATGTTGATTACTGCTGAATTAGTGAAAATGGGAATATTCAGCGATTTTATTTTGTTAAGCAAAGCATTTGCAATTTCCCCTGCATCATCATTTTCAGGAAAGTAACGTCCTCCTCGTTCAAGCTTAAACTGAACACCCAGCTCTTCAAAGTATTTAATTAGATCTGTATTAAAAAACTTTGCGAAAGCAAACTTAAGGAATCTTCCGTTCTTACCAAAATGCGAAATAAAATCCTCTAATTCAGCATCGTTGGTAATATTGCATCGTCCCTTTCCTGAAATTTTTAGTTTCAGCGCAGGTGTATACATTTTTTCAAGAATTAATATCTTTGCGGAGGAGTTATTGCTTTCAATAGCCGCAATCAAGCCTGCCGGCCCTGCACCGATAATGATAATGTCATATTGGTTTTGTAACATTATTTAAATAATATCGTCAAAAAAGCTTTTAAGCTTATTATTTTCATCTTTAAAATTATCCATAAAGTCTTTTACTTTATCCTCTGTAGTTGATCCAGCAGAAGAAAGATTTGAAATTACAATTGCTTTATACAGAACTTTTAATTGTTTTTTAAATTTTTCATCTCGTTCATTATTCTTTTTGTTGAGATTTTTTATTTCTTTTGATAAATAATGTGCCTTTACGGCGTATACTGCGATAACAACAGTAGCAATGCCCGAAATAGTCATAAAAAAAATATTGATCATTTATTGCTCCTTTATCTACTTACAACATTAATCATTGAACACTTGATATTATCTCAACCCAGCATCCCACTATTTAGTCAAGATATCAAGAAAAATGCGCAAAATGAGTTAATGGTGTGGATCAGGCGAGGTGTGTTAGAGTCCTCTGGATTATCTGGAAAACCTTGATGAGTTTGTTCTATTTTGTTTTTTATTCTTCGCAGTAAAATATTCTTGTCTTCTTTGTTGTTTCTCTTTGTCCCATTCCTTCTTTTCGTTTTTTGTCATTGGCTTTTCTGTTTGAGGATAAGGGTTTTCTTTGACAAGTTCTATTTTCTGATTTATTAATTTTTCAATATCTTTTATATAAGCATTTTCTTCAGGTTCGCAAAGGGATATAGCATTACCTTCTTCCCCCGCTCTACCGGATCTGCCTATCCTGTGGACGTATGTTTCGGCTATATTTGGTATATCATAATTGATGACATATTTTAGTTTGTCAATGTCAATACCTCTTGCA